>CBFHKM010000049.1:4284-6429 GCA_965656385.1 Oceaniferula sp. | reverse complement strand
TACGTAAAAGTGCCTTTAATATTTTCTGGATTGATATCTTCTTTGTCTGCCATGTTCCTAGATTGGGTGCTGTTACTCCGCTTGCTTCGCTCAAGACAGCGGTAAAATCAAGTCTGAATTTACCTCTTTCATGACAACTTTAACCTCTTCAGCCCAGATAGATGACCACTATTCGAGTAAACTCTCAGCCATCGCTCTCACTTGCTCACCACCACCACCAAGCATTCGAACCAACTCTTCAATGCGAGCCTCCCCGTTGACTGGCACCAACCGAGAACAGGTTCTCCCTGACTCCACTTCTTTACTCACCACAAAATGATGGGCCGCAACAGCCGCTACTTGTGGGAAATGGGTGATTGAGACCACTTGATGTTGTTCGCCCAAGCGTGCCATCTTACAGCCAACTGCCCGTGCAATTTCTCCTCCCACATTTGCGTCGATTTCATCGAATACCATGAGAGGAGTCGAATCCTGTTTTGCCAAAGCACTTTTCACAGACAACATCACTCGTGAAATTTCACCACTCGATGCAATTTGTCTCAATGGCTTCATCGGTTCACCAGGGTTAGGGCCAAATTCAAATTCGACATCCTCAAACCCACTCATGTTTGGCTTTGCATGTGGCATCAAACGCACATCGAAAGCTGCTTGCTTAAAACCAAGCTCTTTTAAGTGATGGGCAATATCCTTGCCTAACCTGGGTGCAAAGCGACGTCGCTGATCACTCAACTGATCGCCTAGCTTATCTATGTCAACACGAGCAATATCAACTTCTGCCTCAAGAGATTTCAAATGCTCAGTGCGATTCTCCACTTGATCGAGTCGCTGTGCGACATCCTCCCTGTGGGTCAATACATCTTCCAGTGATGGTCCATACTTTCTTTTCAGCGATTCAAGCATGTTGATTCGCTCCTCAAGCCTTAATAATTCAGCTGGATCGGTATTGAGCTCTTCAAGATACTGAGCCAACCCATATTCCATCTCTTGAAGCTCAAGTGCGGTTTTATCGACACCCTCGAGAGTAGAACGAAGCTCTGGATCTAGCTTTTCCAAATCTCGACTCACTCTTTGCAGATGTCCTACTTGTATATTTAGTGAATCATCGCCACCCCCCAGTAAAGATAGGGCCGCGCCCAGCAATTCAGATAAATGTGAGCTATTTGATGCACGCTGGTAGGTGGCTTCTAAATCACTTGCTTCGTCGATATTGATGTCTGCAGTATCGATCTCCCCAAGCTGGTGTGCGAGCAGGTCCAACTCTCTTGCATCAGCCATACCCTGCGTTTGAAAATCTTCCAATGCCTGTAATTTATCTCTCCAACCGCGCCATTTTTTACGATACTGAGTGCACAGCTCGGTAATGCCTGCGTAGGCATCCAGCATGGCAAGCTGTCGATCCGTGGACAACAATCCTTGGTGGTCATGCGGGCCGTGTAAATCAACGAGATGCTCACCTAAGCTTTTTAGGAGGTTCAGCGTTGCCGGTGAATTATTGACAAACTGCTTATTTGAAGACTGACCGATGACACGTTTGATAATGAGTTGCCCCTCTTCACACGGTTCTAATCCTGACTCGGTAAGCACCGCATTAAAAAGCGGCACATTGACCAAGTCGAAAACAGCCTCAACCACACAACTACTCTCACCGGTTCGAATCAATGCCTTATCAGCCCGTTCACCCAAAACCAGCTTCAGGGCACCGACTATCACAGATTTCCCTGCTCCCGTCTCCCCCGTTACGCCTATGAGGCCAGTATTTAAATGCCACTCCAACTCATCAACAAGTGCGAGGTTTTTTACTTTTAGCAAACTCAACATAATCTTGGTGAACCAATCTCCTTGGCTCGATAGGGGTGATTATGCAAAGCTGAGCGCAAGTTGAAACCTGAAATTTGCCTCACTTTCCTCGGCACCAGTACATCCACTGGTGTTCCCGTCATTGGATGTAGCTGCGCCGTGTGCACATCTGATGATTCCAAGCTCAAACGCACCCGCTCCTCAATTCATTTAAAAACGCCTGAGTATTCTGTTCTCGTTGATACAGGACCAGATTTACGTGAACAGGCATTGCGCGAAAACCTCACATCGGTAGATAGCGTGCTCTATACCCACGCTCACCTTGATCATGTCACTGGCTTTGATGAG
>CBFHKM010000049.1:0-4184 GCA_965656385.1 Oceaniferula sp. | reverse complement strand
TCAGATCTCGCGAACCACCTACAACACATCGTTACGTGACCCCCTAAGGAATGCTTTCAGTGCCCGCGGATGGTGGACATTGGGTCGAACCGCGGAGGGCATGATCATGCCTGCAACATGCAAAATAAGCACTCTAGTGTGCATGCGAGGCATTCCATTCAAGATCGCACGTGAGGTCATTGCTCCGAACCCAACAGAGCCATCACCCAAGCCAAAGACTCCGTTCTCTCAATCCAACGAAGCCTCCGTCGATTCTGAGTTAGCGATGATGGGCATACAAGGAATCTCCACCAATGGCCCGATGAACAACCCTTACTTCAAAAAAGACCAGTCATTCGCAAGCTCAAAACTGCCGATAATGCTCCTGGTTGGGCGCATCGACGGGCCGAGTTATGAAATATGCAAGCGCATGATTAACGACGCCGTTGCCATTGAATCCCGTGGTCTATGGGGCATGTGTTATCTGGACATCGCCAAAAAAGGAGGTGGCTACGCCAGCGGAGATCAGTGGCTAGAAAATATTGCTGAACTTAATTTTTTCACTGGTATTCCGACCGTGATTGATAGGAACAAGCAAACCTATACCACCAACTACCCAATGAACGATGCCGCCCTGTATTATGGCTGGTACACAAAACATCGCAATGGATCATTACTCAACGAGCAGTTCCAATTTCGACAAGGAGCAATAGCAACACACTTACACTCATTCAGCGCGAGCAACCTGAGAGACACTAATAGCCACTGGTCAGGACCCATCCTCGCCAAGGGAGCTGCAGCTACTCTGGGTAATGTTTACGAACCTTACTTGCACCTTACACATCATTTAGATATTTTTCATGACCGTTTAATAAAAGGATTCTCGTTAGTGGAAGCCGCTTACATGGCAGCTCCTGCTCTTTCATGGCAACACGTGGTGCTGGGTGACCCTCTTTACCGACCATTTCTTCATCTCAATGGTAGTGGCGAGCTCACTCAAGAGGATCGTGATTACCGCGCCATCAGGCTGGCTCATGAAAGCTGGGGCAAGCAACCCGACACCCTCGTGCAAAAACTACGCACAGCTGCAGCAGCCAAAAATAACGCTAAATTATACGAGTATTTAGGACTATGGCATCGCCAACAAAAAGATCACAAAGTTGCAATCGCATTCTTTGATTCAGCAAGTAAGAAACATATCAAAGAGTCGGACCAACTACGTCAGTGGCTCTACACCGCTGACATTCATCGAGAGAAGGGCAACAAACAAACAGCCATTGCCATATTGAGGCAAGTCAGCCAAATGATTCCAGCTATCCCAGAATCTAAAACCACTCTAGCACTATTGAACATCCTCGACCCGCCAGCGCCACCCCCGGCTAAGCTACCGGCAGCAGGTGCAGTCGAAAAAAAGACGACACAAAGTCCCCCGCCAGCTGCCATTGAGCCTTAAACCCCTGCTTTTTTTTGATTGTTTCTCTCACTGCCACAATCTCTGAAACAAAACACATCATCTTTTCGTATGCTTGTCATAATCTAATCTTTGCAATAAAGATCAGCAATCGTTACCCTTACTTACATATTCATCACCCATGAAAATATCCGCCATTAACTCCATCATTTTCTTATCGCTCGCCACGACGACTCTCGCACACCAGCCTGACTCAGATTCTAAATCCAGTAGCCACCATGAAACACCCGACAGCGGAATATTCATGACCGTCGTGAACACAGGCCAAGGAGCCTACCGTTATCAAACAGTTCCTGGATTTGGTAAAATCCCAGATGGATCAAAGCTTGGCCCGACTCACGGGGGCGTAGTTGTCGATAATCAAGGGCTAATCTATGTCAGCACGGATGGTCCTAAGTCTATCTGTGTTTTTAAGCCCAACGGTACTTTCGTCAAGGCAATGGCGCCACAAGCAGCGGCAATTCACGGCATGCAGATTCACACAGAAGGCGACCAACAATTTATTTATGGGGCCAAACGCGGAAAAAATAAACAAGCAGTCAAAATCGATCTCGATGGTAACATCGTCATGACTATTCCGAACAAAGATTCGGCCCAAATTCCTGGGGGCTTCGGCGGCGTCACCGGCATTGCAGTGGCTCCGGACCATTCCATTTTTGTCAGTATGGGTTATGGATCACAAATGATTCATAAGTTCGATCAAACAGGTAAACTTCTCAAGTCATTTGGTGGCGCAGGCAGTGGCGACAATCAGTTTAGATCGTGTCATGGTCTTGGTATTGATACTCGCTTTGGTGAGCCTCGTTTACTCGTGTGTGATCGCGAAAATCGCCGGCTTGTTCACCTCGATCTTGAAGGTAACTGGATTGGCGTTCATGCCACTGGACTTCGCCGACCATGTGCAGTGACTTTTCATGGTGATTATGCCGCTGTGGCAGAACTCGAAGCTCGTGTCGCAGTTCTGGACAAGAAAGGTAACATCGTATCCCTTGTAGGCGATAATCCCGACAAGGCGCAATGGGCCAAGTTTCCCGTTAAACCAGAAGACCAGAAAGCTGGCATTTTCACCGCACCCCACGGGCTCAGCTTCGACAAAGACGGCAATCTTTACGTTCAAGACTGGAATGCCACGGGTCGTATTAGCAAGATGCAGCGCCTGCAAGCCACTGACTGATGGCCGCTAATTGACAGTTGCTATCACTTTTGCTAGAAACTAGCCAAATACTAACTGATAAAAAGTCCCCCAACAGGTCCCAAGCTCAATTCATATCATGCCCAGAATCGTAATCACTGAACTAGACCAACCAGGCCAACCTTACCGGTTCGAACTTGATCGCGAGCTCGTTCGTATTGGGCGGAGAGAAAGTAACAATATCGTGTTAAAGTGCCGCTCGAGCTCCAGCGACCACTGCACTATGGAACGTGTCGACGGCGGATTTATTCTGCGCGACCAAGGTTCAACCAATGGCATCAAAAAAGGTAAGTCTCTCATGCAAATCATCGATCTCAAAGACGGGATGAATGTCAGCATGGGGGATGTCAACTTGAGCTTCCAACTCACCGAGGAAGAGATAAAGATATTGTCTGAAGAATCTTTCCATCCCCACGAATTACAAAAACAGGCAAATTCTACCCCCGAGGGTGAAGCTCACGTATCCAACCAAGGATTACCCGCACTCAAAGAAAGCACCTCATCCAATGTTGAGAATGTTACACCTGAACCAGCAGAGAGCTCACCAGACGCCCCTGCACCCGCCCCTGCACCCGCCCCTGCACCCGCACATGGCCAACCCATGATTCAATCCAGTAGCAGCTCTCTAAAACCGCTGCTATTTTTCATTCTGATCATAGTTGCCGTCTTCACTGGCATAAGTGTCAGCCATAAAATGCGTACAGGAAACTCTCTCCCCACCAAGCTAATTGACTACTTAAAGAGAACACCCGCAGCAGAGGAGTCAGGCACTTCGAGTGGGGATTCCTCCGCTTCTACGGCTGAAGATTAACCAGCATGTGGCAAGCACATCTCGAATGAAATGAGACGTCCACCGTCGCGTGATCATCTTTTATTCAGCCAGGTTTCCGAAGCATATCGCTCAGCGTCGATTTCAGCAACTCGCTCATTGAAGTCATCATTCACCAGCCAAATTTCATGACTTGCTGCTAAATGACTGGCAAACATCTGCCCAAAATCAGAAGCGTTCAGATCACAAAGAACACTGCCTTGGTGAAGCAGGCCATGCCTCGTACGTCGCTGCCCAGCACCTGCCACCTTGCGACCAGCTGGATCAGTCAAATCATAAGCCACAGGGTTGTTAAAACACAACGCCCCTCCACCTTGGTCATCATGACTTAGCTCCACATTCTGCCCTAATTTTTTGAGAGCTTCACAGAGCTGATCATGGATAACGTGGTAACTTGATGAACCTCGCATCTGGCCCACTGCATGACCTCGAGGAACGACCAATGTGTAGGTCACATCGAATCGGTGGTCAACAATTCCACCTCCCGTCCACCTTCGCACATAGCTTATTGGTTCGTTGCCGCCTGATGGGCAAGCATCCTTAACATCATTAAGCTTATGAAAATAACCAAAGCTGACAGATGGCTCGCTCCAATCATAAATCCTCAAAACCGGGTAATCTCTTGCCTGCTCCAATAAGCACTGATCAAAAGCCATATTTTCAGATCCTGTGCGCGCCGACACATCATAAACGTATAACAAATGATCAAAGAC
>CBFHKM010000048.1:12320-13677 GCA_965656385.1 Oceaniferula sp. | reverse complement strand
AGTTGTCCGGTAAAGATGGCCTGTTGCGCGAAGACTATGATGTCGACGGAAGTTTAGTGTATAAAAAGTATGAAAAGCGGCCGGTGCCGGGGGGCAATGTCGTCACTACACTCGATCTAGCATGGCAGAATCAGGCGGAGGCTGTGCTAGAAAAGTACTGTGAGCGAGGGGCATTTGTTGTGATCGATATCCACACTGGCGATGTGATGACGATGGCATCGAGGCCAAGTTTTGATCTGAATGATTTCATTCCTTTTATTAGCAATGAAAAATACAAGGAGCTACGTGAAGACCCAGGTAAGCCTCTGTTTGGGCGTGCCTTCCAAGGCGGCTATCCTCCGGCGTCGACGTTCAAGCCTGTGGTTGCGGTGACAGCGCTGACCAACGGAGAGGTTCACGAATTTAGCCTCATTGATTGCCCCGAAAAGATTAAGATAGGAAAACACTGGTTTCATAATTGGTCAAAAGAACCCGAGGGTTTTATTGACGTGAAGAGGGCGATCGCTCGTTCCTGTAACCCTTGGTTTTACCAAGTGGGTATCCAGACTGGTCCGAGCGCATTTTTGTCAGTGGCCAGACGCTTGGGCTTTGGCTCGAAGACGGGCCTGCCGCTTGTAGGTGAAACGAGAGGTCTCGTTCCGACCAACGAATGGATGGTCAAGAATCATAATCGTAGGATGATGGATGGAGATACGGCCAACTTGTCGATCGGGCAGGGGGTGATGCTGGCATCGCCACTTCAGGTGGCGCAGGGCATGGCAGGCTTGGCAAATGGTGGAGCCATGCCGAAGCTACAGCTTGTGAAGCAGGTGCAGAGCGTAAATGGTCGTGTGCTTGTGTCGAATGAGCCAGAGCGCCGCAATTTTCTTAATCTCGACCCCAATGCCGTTGGGGTGGTGCACGAGGGCATGATGCAGGTTGTCAATGCTGGCTATGGCACGGGTCAGCGAGCTAGATTGAGCTACACGGTGCTGTGCGGTAAAACGGGGACTGCACAGTGGGGGCCTGAGTCTAAAGAACAGAGGCTGGCTTGGTTCGCTGGATTCTTTCCGCTGGAAAATCCTCGCTACGCTTTTGCAGCTCTCTATGAGGGGAAACCAGGTGAGAAGCTGAGCGGTGGTCGTAAAGCAGCGCCGATGGTCAGTTCGTTTTTTGAACACTTTAAAAAAGAGATTAAGAAATCAATCATTCCACCGCCCAGAGCGATGGTGATTGAGGATGAGGAAGGCTTTGAGGTGCGCTCTCTCGATGACGGTCCTGCCCCACGGGCTATTCCACTAGATGAGGATGAAGATGCAGGTATTGTGCCTGCCGGTGAGGATCCTCGGCCACTAAGAGCAATTCCCGTAGAAGACGA
>CBFHKM010000048.1:7979-12221 GCA_965656385.1 Oceaniferula sp. | reverse complement strand
TGAAGCTTTTTTTATCGATGAAGTGCCGCTCAACAATAGTGGGCAGAAACCACTGCGTGCGGTGCCAGTCGAGGAGTAGTGAGATCACACAGTATCACGTGATCAGGCTTTAATATTGCGACGAAGATAATAGTTACAAAAGATGAATGACGAACTTAAAGCTGCTGAGACTTCGATGAGCCCGCCTTTGCGTAAGCATCCGCATATTGCTAAGTTTGTCGGGCTTTTACTGACTGGTCTGGCCGCTGTTATTCCGACCGTAGGAACGGTGTGGCTGCTGGTGGTTATCTATAAGATTTTGATGCGGGTCGGTGATGAGTTGCTGCAGCTTGGACTAGAGGCGATTAACTTAATGCGGTCAGGCCCCGATTTGGTCAGTGAAGATTTTGCATTCTACGGCTCAGATTTTTTGCGTTTTTTGATCCCTGTTTTTCTGTTGCTTGTGGTGGGCTTTGGTGTGGCCAATCGCCCCGGTCGAAAGATTCTCTATTGGCTCAATGAGGGGATGCAGCGGGTGCCCTACTTGGGTGCTGTTTATTCTGCGCTAAAGCAGTTTGTCGACGCGGTGAAGAATCTAGGTGGAGAGCGCAAATTCAAGAGTGTTGCCTACGTAGAGTACCCAAGTCCTGGTTGTAGATTGCTGGGCTTTGTGACGGGCAATTACCATGATGGCCAAACGGGAGAAGATGTTACCACGGTATTTATCCCGACAAGTCCTAACCCGATGACGGGTTTTACCATCATCGTTGAGGATGACAAGGTGGAGGACAGTAGCATGAGTTTAGAGGAAGCGAGTAAGATGATTTTGTCTGCAGGTTTAGTGGCGCCCGAGTCATTCCGGGAGAGAAAGTGAGGGCTTCATGACGAGATTACAGTATCGTCCATTTGATTGATGCTCGGATTATTGGGTGTTGTTTAGGGGTGACAAATGCCTCTGATTTAGTTATTCTTAAGGTATGTTAAGTAATAATAAGACATCAAACATTCTGATTATGGTAGTCACCGTTCTTGTTTCGGTGGGGATAGGTTACTTTTTAGGAGCAATGCAGAGTGGTGATGAGTCAAGCACTGCAGCTGAAGTAGTCGCGGACGAAGCAGGCAAAGATGTCGCCTCTGCTACAGGTTCGACTGATGATAAAGTCAAGGGTGTGACTGCGGCAGAGTTGGCAAAGTTGAAGAGTGTTGCTGAGACCGTTGAGTCACCTAACGGGGATTTTAGCCTGGTGACTGTGATTGAGGGTGAAGAACAAAATCAGTTTTTGAGATCTAGCTTACAGGCAGTCACAAACCAGCGTCGCAATCTAGCAATGTTGGGCCAGAAGTTTGATCAGATGGACCCAAAGCTAGTGCAGCAACGTGAAATTCTTGCTGGTCAGATTAATGAAATACGCCAAGCACTACAGCAGAACTTAAGGTTTATGGCCCAGAATTTTGGTTACACTCTGGCGAACAATTACTTGTTAGTCCCTCACAATGCGACATTGAGCTCTCTGGCAGGCAAGGGAGAAGATCAAATTAAAACGGTGATTTACACGTTTGCGGATTCGGAGAGTTACAAGAAGTTTCAAGAAAAAACAAATGCTTACACCAAGCTCAAGCGCGATCAAGTGATGGCATACAGAGAGACGCTTACTGATGAAGAAAAGGAGCAGCCTCTGCCCAAGATGCCTCTGACCGATGATATGAAGAAGGCGCGTAAGGTAATGATTGCTGAATACAAATGTGATCCAGAGAGAAACTACGTTGTTGAGTTTCAAAAAACGGCGCTTTATTTCCGCCGGGCTCAACAGTAACGCTTTTGGCAGGCCTTAGGAGGCATGAACATTGGAGTGCACAGCAGATCCATCGAGGGCTGTTGAGTCTGAATGTTCACCCAAGTAATCAGCGGCTATATCCTCTACCTCCATGAGGGAGGATACTGTGCAGAGTCGTTGCCTAAGTGGCTTTGCGCCCGGAAAACCTTTACAGTAGGTCATCAGCCGAGAGCGCATTGCCATGATGGATTGCCGCTCGTTGCCATAACGGTCTGATGCAACTGCCATTCTGCAGTGACGCACGATCATCTCCCATCGTTCAGGTATGGGGACTGGTTGTGGTTGTTGTCCGGTTGCTAGGTAATGCTTTGCCTCACGAAACACCCATGGATTCTGCATGGCGGCGCGTCCAATCATTACCCCTGAGACAGCGGTTGTCTCGCGGCGGTGTCTGACATCGGCACCTGTGTGAATATCTCCGTTGCCGATTACGGGGACGGAGACGTGGCGTGCGCATGCGTCAATGACCTCCCAGTTGGCTAGACCACGGTAGCCTTGAGATCGAGTGCGTCCATGGATGGAGATGGCTTGCATTCCTTCTTCCTGTAATATGTGACAAACATCGGGAGCGTTGATGCTTTGCTCATCCCAGCCGATTCGGATTTTGGCTGTGACGGGCACCTGGTCTCCGACAGCACGGGATACACCTGATGCCACGCTGGCGAGGGTTTCGCAGTTTTTGAGCAGAGATGAGCCACCGTTTTTGGCAACTACCTTGTTCACCGGGCACCCAAAGTTGATGTCAATGAAGTCGGGTTGTTTCCAATCAATGATTTTTTTAGCAGCCTCACCCATACGCTCACCATCACCGCCGAAAAGTTGGACACCACAAGGGCGCTGTTCATCAGTAAACTCAGTGTATTTTCTGGTGCGGTCGTCTTGCCTGATGATGCCCTCAGCGGATACAAATTCTGTGACCATGACGTCTGCACCCAGTTCCTTGCAGATAGATCGAAAAACGACGTCTGTCACGCCAGCCATAGGCGCAAGGTAAAGAGGGAACTGATCTTTAGCAAACCAAGGCAGCATGATTCACTCCTCTTCGCTTGAGCTGTTGACGAGAGTTTCCGGGGAGTTCTCATTGTCCTCGTCTGTGGGGGCAGGCTCGCTCTCTGTTTGCGAGTCTGGTGCGGGCTCAGATTCAACAGGAAGCTCAGGCTCGGGGATACGCCCGCCAGTTTCTAGCATGATTGTGATCTCGTCTTGGATGTTTTCGACTTCGCTGAGTGGAATGTTCGGGTCTTTAACAATGAAGACGTCCCCTGACTTACGGTGTTCATAGATGCGAATAATGCCAGTGG
Organism: Oceaniferula sp.; assembly: GCA_965656385.1. Taxonomy (GTDB): domain Bacteria; phylum Verrucomicrobiota; class Verrucomicrobiia; order Verrucomicrobiales; family Akkermansiaceae; genus Oceaniferula. The sequence continues at coordinate 9,106 of CBFHKM010000048.1, read as the reverse complement.
CGGTAGGCTGGTTGTCCACCTCGACGAGCTGTTTCTTGCGCTCGAGCATGACTGCGAGAATGTAGCGAACATTTTCGGTATGTTCTTCATCCTCCTCGATCAGTCGGCGCAGGAGGTCTTCTGGACTTTCTTCGGTAACTTCAATTTCCTCTTCTTTGACGGGGGCGCGGTAGACACTTTGCCAAAATGAGAATGGCACAAGCTCATCCTCGGCACGCTGTTCCCATGCATCAGTGCTGAAGTCTTTACGCAGGTAACCGCTCGACTCTGGGTCGGGAAAGATGGCAGTGCAGAAAGACTCGCCGTCTTCGAAGTGACGTTCGCTTACTGCGCACACGTGAGCGCGTGATTTTATCGACCAGGGTTCATGGAGAGCCATGCGCGCAGTGTTTCGTCCAGCGAATCAAGTTTCAAGTTTAATACGCAAGCGGCTTTACTTCTTCCTCGTTGTTAATGAGTGGCAAGTATGAGAGCTCAACGCCAAATGGTGAAGATTTTGATCTGATCAGATTCTACTTTTCAACAGCCCATTTCAGCCCGTTGGCAATCATATCCAGATAGATTGGGTTTTTGACTGTGGAGTTGTGGTGTCCTAGTGTGGTGCAAAATACTTTAGCTTTGCCATAGTTGTTCACCCATACCACGGGTTGAGTCCCAGCATCCTTATCACCATTGACTCCTGTTGCTAATACCGTTGTGCCATCTAAAACTTTCTTAACAAAGTAGAGTTCACCCTCGGTTGTTTTCCACTGGTGAGGCATGTCTTTGGTAACGGGATGCTTTTGGTCCGTTTTGGTGATGGTGATTGGTATGTGGCGACCGTGTCCATGGCTGTGCACGCCGAGGAGTTTGTTCCATTCTTTTTCTAGCGGGTTTCCTGGGAGAACAATATGGTAGGAGTGCATCGTGCAGTGCAAACCGATGGCTGGAATGCCTTGGTCGTGATGAACTTTGCAAACTCGCTCAATGAATTCAGCATCGGGCTCACGTGCGTGGCAGATGTTGTAGAGAACCACATCATAGCCTTTAGCGAAGTCTGGGTTGTCTAGGAACTGCTTGGCATCTTCTTTGGTTTTGTGGTGCAAGGTTGTCCATGTGCTATTGACACGTTTGCCAACACCTTCTGC
>CBFHKM010000048.1:0-7879 GCA_965656385.1 Oceaniferula sp. | reverse complement strand
GGCTCTTTTTGGATGGATTCTTCGGCTTGAGCCAGGTTGATCATACCCAGTGTGATTACGATAGAGGTTTTGATGAGGTGTTGTATTTTCATGAGCTTGTTAAGTGGCTGTGTTATGTATCTGAATCAACCATATCCAATGGTTCTAATGACATATGCGAGTTAATCAATGGCTTGGGGAAAACGATGGAGCAAGGGTAAAACCCAAAAAGTGTGCTCGGCTTCATTGGCCCGATGTGGGGTAAATAATTTGTAAGGTTTTCAAAGGTTGTTCGGTAAGGTATTGCATATAAGTATGTCTGGACCAGAAAACGTAGCACCACAACCTGAGTCACAATCGAAGTCGGGTATTAGAAGCTCACGGCTGCCAGGAGCTATTTTAGCTGTTTTTGGAGGTTTGGCCTTGTTGATGATCGTTGGCGCTACTTGTTTTTATTTTCTCTATGTTAAGGTAGCGCAAGACCCAGTGGATCGCATGGCAGTTGCTCTCAGTGATGTTTTCGGCACTGAGGTGGTTGTTAGTGGTTCAACTGCGGTGTTGGAAAAATCGGAGATCGGGGAGCTAGCTCTGGTGCAAAGAAAGACGCAGGCCATCACTAAGTTTCAGACAACTTGGCTGGGTAGCGAGAAGACTCTCATTGTGAAAGCAGATTTTCTGGTGAAGGCGGGGTTTGATCTGAGCGAAGGCGGACAGTGGGGGATCTTGGACGGCGAAATCAATGGAGCTATGCCCCGGGGTAAGGTCTTGAGTGTTGCTCCGATGGGAGACTTTGAGATTTATTATGCTGAGAATGGTGCCATCAACCGCTTGAATGCGCAGGATCATGCCAAGGCCTTTAATTATCTCCAAAATCAAGCGCGAAGAGATGCTGAGCTTAGCGACATTGGTAAAGAGGCGGAACGTGTGTTACTTCGGCGAATGCTGGATCGCATGGGCGCAGCGGGCGATAGCCTGACATGGCAAGATGAGGTCATGCCCTAGTGAGCGCAACGCGCTGCAGTTAGTAATCAAAAAAAGGGACTTTGGCTTTTAGCTGGAGCTCTTTGGGAGGGCTCAAATCAAATGGGCCAGAATGCGGTGGTCGTAGTTTGCTCGCTAGGCTGACTGCTGTGACTACAATAATGGTGTCATCATTGGTTTGTGTGAGTTTTGCCACATGAAGCAGGGAAGCAAAATAAGGGGTGATGCCCAGCTTTAATGTGTCTCCCTTATGATAACCGCGATAAGAATCAGAATAAGGGGTCGGTATTATAATCTCTGCGATGACGGGATAGGGCGTTGGTTCGTTGTATTGATCCGGCTGGGAGTATGCGCGCAGTTGGATGGCAAAGCCGTCTGTGATCAGGTCATCTTTGGTGAGCTTGCGTGTCTGTGTGACTCGATATGTTCCCTCCAAATAACTTGAGAAGGTGCTCTCTCGAAAATTAGTGAGATAGCCATGCAGTAGGCTTCGATTAATCGTTGTGAGCTCTGAAGGAGTGTATGCGAGGTAGCTTTTACGCAGAGTCGGTGCAGAGTGAGCGGGGTGCTTGGGCGCAGTTTGCGAAGTGTAGGCGCGTGGCGTGGGAATGCGCTCGAGTTTCTTCAGTATCTCGTAATTACGCGGTATCTCGGGATTATTGAAAATCGAGATGCAAAGCGACCACGTGAGGATTGAAAAGCAAGATGCAAGGGTGAGAGCAACAAACCACCAAAACCACGGAGGCCGGCTGTCGGCCATGTGCTGTATGGTAGATGATTGAAATTCCCTCGGCATTACTGGTGAATGGATAATGGATTGCTCGAGATCAACAATTAAAAAATAGACAGAAGTCAAAACTACTGTTGGCTAATGATGATTTGTCATATTAAGTTTCAACATTGGCTGGTATATGTCTCGGCCAGTTAATGCACACGGTCATGTCTAAAATCCAAATTCTCGATGACACTCTTGCCAGTCAGGTGGCTGCGGGCGAGGTTGTTGAGCGTCCAGCAAGTGTGGTGAAGGAATTGGTTGAGAACAGCATTGATGCTGGTGCTCGGCACATAACCGTGGAACTGCAGCGTGGTGGTACAGCATTAATTAAGGTGACTGATGATGCATGTGGTATGAGTCGCCAAGATGCCCTGCTGTCGCTTGAAAGGCATGCGACGAGCAAGCTGAAAAAGAGCGAGGACCTGGCGGCTATATTGACCTTGGGTTTTCGAGGGGAAGCGGTGCCAAGTATTGCCAGTGTCTCGAGGTTTCGTCTATTGACACGGGAGCATGGCAGCATGGCGGGAACCGAAATCGTGGTTGATGGTGGTCGCTTGGGTGATGTGCGGGATGCGGGAATGTCTGAGGGCACTTGTGTGGAGGTGAAGCAACTCTTTTATAATGTTCCAGCTCGCAGAAAGTTTTTGCGAGCTGAGAGCACGGAGTCAGCACATGTGGAGCATCAAGTCAGATTGCATGCACTGGCAGCACCAGAGGTTCGGTTCACTTTGATGAAGGATGGTCGCCAGGTTTTTGATTTAGCCGCGACCAAAGACTGGCGCGTGCGTATTTCTGGTCTTGCAGGGCAGTTAGCCGCAACAAGTCTTATTGAGGTGCCCGCTACATCAGCAAAAGGAATGAAGCTACGCGGTTATTTGCTTCCTGCCGATTTCGCCCGCAAGGGAAAGCGCCAGCAATTTGTTTTTCTCAATGGGCGTCCTGTCGAAGATTCAGCTATATCTAGAGCATTGAGAGATGGGTATCGAGGAGCTATTGTCGATGGGTCGAATCCGGCAGCATGGCTGTGGATAGATATGGATCCAAGTTTGGTTGATGTAAATGTTCACCCGGCTAAAAAGGAGGTGAGGTTTCATCGTCCTCATGAGATTCGAGCGCTAGTGGCAGAGGCCGCAGAGCAGGCATTGCGTGGTGAGTTGGATTCATCTGCATTGAAGATGCCGAGTGGCTACGAAGAGTTCGCTCCAGTTCAGGAATCCAACACTGCGCCTGCAAGTTTAGATAGGCGGGACGCCAGTCTGCAGGCCTCAGAAAGTCACGCAGCAGACAATAAACTCAGTCAATCAGGCAAAGACCAAGATGCTGAGCTAGTTGCAAGGCAACAGGGGCTGAGCTCGTTTCCTTATCGGGCTGAGGAACAACCAGATTTAGTGGATACAAGGGGAGGTAAGCTTTGTGAACGACCAGATTTCAATGTGATCGGGCCTTTGCATGATCGCTATATTGTTCTTGAGGGGGTTGAAGGGGCTGTTTTGTTAGATCCTGTCGCTGCACGTGAGCGTATTGTCTACGAGCAATTGATCATCGCGGCTGCCACCGAGGAAGGTGCGATGAGTTCACAAGGTTTACTCGTTCCTGAGCTGTTGGAGCTAGAAGCTATTGATGCAGATTTAGTGGTTCGTCATGCTGATCATTTTGCTGATGCTGGAATTCAGGTCGAAGCTTTTGGTGGATCAACGGTGAAGGTTAGTAGCGTGCCAAGTTTTCTTAAGGTCTCTGATGTAAGAGGTTTTTTGTTGGAGCTGGTGGATGAACTTCATGAAACGGTCGGAGCTCGTAAAGGTAAGGCAGTGGCCTATGAAGCATTCGCTCAGGGGCTAGCGAGAAGGGTGGGTAAACATGAGCCGTGTAATACTGATCATGCGGATGTGCTTTTGGCTTCGATGTTTGCTTGTGATTTGCCATATTGCACTCCTGACGGTAGGCCGACGCTGATTCATATTTCACTCAATGAACTTGATCGTAAGTTTGGCAAGTAGCGTAATGTGAGCGGGCTCTTAAAGCTGCCACCAGATGAATGTTTTAATGTGAGCTGATTGTTGCTCAGAACACTAAAATGAGGGCCGAAAATCTGGAGTGGGTGATTTGATCTCTGCTTGATGGCTTTTCATGTCATGCAGAAAACACCTAAGCAGATCATTTTAAGTGACTTAATGTCGTTTTGTTGTCGTTTAAAATAAGCGTATTCTTCTTGCCAAAACTGGGGTGTCTTGTAGATTGCGCCCTCACTTTTCTTTCTATCGGTGGGTGTTGGCGCCCCGTTTCCACCGATATCAAACGGGGCAACTTCCAATGTTTCAATACAGAGGTTGTTAAAATAGAAGAAAATTAACCAAGGAACCTAACCTTAACCCAAAAACATAACACTATGCCTGCTACTGCAGAACTGGATGCTTTGATCGATTCAAAGTTCCGTATATTTGAAGAAGGATCCGTTGTCAACGGAACCATTATCGCTATTAAACCCCAAGTTGTCCTCGTGGACATCGGATACAAATCCGAGGGTGCTATCCCATCATCTGAATTTGAAGATGAGGAAATCGAAGAAGGTGATGAAGTAGAAGTACTTCTCGTCAAACTTGAAAACGATGAAGGCATGGTTGTGCTTTCAAAGGAGAAAGCTGCCCATCGCAAGAACTGGGAGAAAATTGTTGCTGTTTACCACGAAGGTGGACTCGTCAAAGGCAAGATCAAAAGTGCCGTCAAAGGTGGTCTTATGGTCAACGTTGGAGTCGAAGCATTCCTTCCTGGTTCACAGGTCGACATCATACCTCCAAAAGATCTCAACGAGTATCTTGGCAAGGTTTACGAATTTAAAATTGTTAAGGTTAACGACGAACGCAAGAACATCGTTCTTTCTCGCCGTGAAGTGATCGAAAGTGAGCGTGCAGAGCTACGTCAAGAATTCCTTCAGAGCGTCAAGGTTGGCGACAAGGTCGAGGGTCAGGTTAAGAACATCACTGACTTCGGTGCCTTTGTTGATCTCCAAGGCATGGACGGCTTACTTCACGTAACTGACATGAGCTGGGGACGCATCAGCCACCCATCCGCATTGCTCCACATTGGTCAAATGCTCGAGGTGCTTATCCTTGACGTTGATCGTGACAAAGAGCGTGTGTCTCTCGGACTCAAGCAAATGGAGGACAATCCATGGGAGGACATCGAGGCACGTTACCCAATCGGCACAGAGGTCACAGGTAAAGTTACAAAGCTTCTTCCATATGGTGCATTCATCGAAATGGAAAGTGGCGTCGAAGGTCTTGTGCACGTCTCCGAGCTTTCTTGGGTCAAGCGCATCAACCGTCCAAGCGATGTCTTGGAACTCGATCAGGAAATCAAAGCTGTTGTTCTCGGTATCAGTATCGAGGAGCAGAAAATATCGCTCGGCGTCCGCCAGCTCGAGTCCAACCCATGGGACGAGCTCGAGGCCAAGTATCCAATCGGTGCTACAGTCAAAGGCGAAGTGCGTAACCTCACACCTTACGGAGCATTCCTCGGAATGGAAGAGGGTATCGATGGTATGATTCACGTATCTGATCTCTCATGGACCCGCAAGATCAACCACCCATCCGAAGTCATCAAGAAAGGTGACGAGGTCGAGGCTATCGTTCTCAGTATCGACAAGGAAAATCAGCGTGTTTCGCTCGGCGTTAAGCAGCTTGACGGTGATCCGTGGGCAGAAATTGCTGGCAGCTTCAAGGTTGGCGATCTCGTCAAGGGAAGTGTTGCCAAGATTGCTAGCTTCGGTGCCTTTGTTAACCTCGAGAACGACATCGACGGTCTCATCCACATCTCACAACTTAGTGAAGATCACGTGGAGAAGGTTAAGGACGTTATCAAGGTTGGCGACGAGATTGAAGCCCGCGTTATTAAGGTGGACAAAGTCGAGCGTCGTATCGGTCTCTCCATCAAGGCGGTCAGCTACGATCCTGAGCAGCTCGAGAAAGAGTCAGCCAGCTTCGAAACACTCCGCCCATCAGGTGACCTTGTCGGTCTCGAGCAGGCCTTCAACTTGGCATCATCCGGTTCCTCTGAGGAGTGGAGCCCAACTGCCAAGGACGAAGACGAGGAGAAATAAGCCAAGCGCTTACTCACAACACTCAACAAACACGCCGTCGGGGGATTTCCTCCGACGGCGTTTTTTTGGCGGTCATTTCATGCTTGAATAGGTGTATCACGCTCCTAGTATCATAAAATGAATGACTTACGTCGCCAATTTCTTGAAATGGTAAATCAGTGCTTTTCCTCGGATTCGGAAAAGCACACTGCTGCTGAACAACTCCTTGAAAGTCAGTTAAGCGAGGACGAGGTGAAGTTGGCTAAGTCGTATGAGAATTTGTCAGCATCTGACCGGCGTCCTCGATGGTTGATGCTTGCGCTGAGCATTGTCATGATTTTGGTGTGGATGGCACTTGTGATCATACCGGCATACAGGCTTTCGAAGACTGGTGGTGATTTTGTATCATTCGTCGATCATATGCTATCTGTAGAGAATGAGGAGATCAATCCGCTCGTGCAGAGTTCTTATTTCAGTGATCTTAGTGAGGCTGATATGCTTTTGCTTTTTGGAGACTACAAGAGGGCTTCTGAATCAGACCGACGCAAGGGCGCATGGGAATCCGAGCCTGATAACCCAGGATTGTATGTTGAGTATGTTAATGCGTATCAGTGGGATTTCGAATCGTATCCTGCTGATATGTTAACGGTTGCCGAGCGGATTGATCCTGGAAATGCCGTATACCCAGCATTGCAACTGGCTGAAATGGCTGATGCTTGCACTAAAAAAGTTTACCCGACAGGGAGCAAGTCCACGCCCAGCACATCTCCAGTGTTACGTCCACACTATGCCATTACGGACATGACAAAACATCAAGCGGCAATGGATCTCTTCTACACTAGTGTGACAATGCCAAGGCTTGAGAGTCACACACTCGCATTGCTAAAACGGCGCCTGCCACTCATTCAGCGGGACGAGCAGGACTATCTGACGCGGTGGATGCCGCTGGGGTTTCTTGGTAGTCTGACAAGCAGACGTCATTCTTTAGGATATCAGAAAGTGATAAATTTGATACAGGCGGAAGCATATCGCTGTGAGAGGGAGAAAGATGAGCAGGCCCTCAAACGTCTCATTCCTGCATGGCAGACGTTTTGCAGGATGCAGCATCCCGGTATTTTAACATTGGTAGAAGGGCTTGTCTTGCGAGCTTGTATTGAGGGTCCGTGTGAGGATTTTGCAGCAGCGGCGAAAGCATGTGGATTGGAAGATCTGGAGAGTGGTTTTGTTGCACTTGGCAAGCAGATGGATGCCGAAAAGGAAGCTCGTAATCTCAGGAACGAGTCCGATGGATTTTCATTTAGCGCCGATATTAAGGCTAGCGTATTATCACAACTTTCCATGGAAGTTGTGGCGAAGCAAGTTAACGATCGCAACAAGTTACCCGCGCCTAATACTGGGCCGGATCGCAGGGCAGACCACGCTTTTTTTAACGGGCTGGTTGCTGCGCTGGCATGCCTGATGTTGGTTTTATCCGCCTTGGTGGTATGGTTGCGGACTTTTCGGCGTGATCACTTGTTGCGCACCCTCGGGCGACGATTGAGCGGAACGTTTGCCGCACGTGACTGGGGAGGCGTTTTTATGTATGGAGTCTTGCTTCCAATCGGAATCTATTGGCTGGTCAATGGCACGGGCTCAGTGCTAAGCGCGCAACGCTATGCTCTGTTAAATGTGTCAGGGCTCGGCCAGCCTGTGAGTTTATTACTCATGCTTCTTGTTGCGCCCGTGATTGCGATTACATGTCGACTCAATCATGTTCTGCCAGTTGAGCAACGTAAGGTATCGAAATGCTTGTGCTCTGCGGCGGTGCTTGCTTTGTTGGCTATGGCACTATTTGGTTTGGCGGGTGTGTTTATGAAAGGGTGGCTGGTCATTCTTGGCCATTCGATGCAGATTTTGGCATGTGTGCTGGTCTTGGCGGCATTGATTGGCAGCTTTAGACGAAATAAGAAAGAGGGTAGGCGCGGCTTGTTCCGTGCTGTTAGGAGGCAGCTCTTGGTCCCTCTGTATGTATCAGCCTCTCTGATCATGGCATTGCATGTGTCAATCTATTATGACATCGAAAAATACTG
>CBFHKM010000047.1:9011-13770 GCA_965656385.1 Oceaniferula sp. | reverse complement strand
GCTTGTTGCGCCTGCTCTTTTTCAGCAGCCTCTTGCGTGAGATTTCTGATTTCCACACCAAGATCGAGTACCAGAAAACGAGTATCCATATAGCTGAGGCGAAATTCCATTTCTTTCTCCAAACGTTTCTGAATATCGGCTAGCTGGCCACCTTCTGCCGCCCACTGACGAACTTGTGACACCTGCTCGTCGCTAAGTTGTTTTGCATCAAACATGTTAATTACTTTTAAGTCGGCACTTTCCTCGATGCAAGACATTGCAGTAATCAATGCTTCTTTTCTATTCCCCTACTCATTTTGATGTTGGGCTAAAACAAAATCCCTCCCATAATACTGTTGTGCCGGATTCAACGTCATTCCCTGCAGCTTCTCCTCCACGCGCTTGGGCAGAAATCAACCTTTCTCACCTAAGTCATAATCTATCTGTTGTTAAGACTCAGCAGCAGGGCAATGCCATGGCTATACTCAAAGCTGGAGCCTATGGGCATGGCATCGAAAAAATAGCGACAGCACTCGAGGCACTTCCAAAAGAGCTAACCCCAGCCTTCTTTGGTGTAGCCAGCGTAATCGAGGCAAGACGACTTGCTCACGCTGATATCAGGACCCGGATTTACCTCCTCGGGCCCACATGCCCATTTGAGAGAGAAGAAATCGTAGCCTATGGATGGACCCCTTGTATATCGAGCATAGAAGAAGCTATCGATTTTGATCAAATTGCGGAACGACAATACCACGATCAAAAACTCAAAGTTCACCTCACCGTAGACACTGGCATGGGTCGAGGCGGCTTCCTTCCCAGTGATTTGATTAACTATCAAGATCAGCTCAATGGGCTCATCCACCTGGACATAGAAGGCATCGGCTCGCACCTTCCATGCGCTGATGAAGATGAAGAATTTACACGAGCCCAATTCGATGAATTTGATGCTTTGGTGGAAACCTTAGGCGCTGACAAATTTCGCTACATCCACCTTGCAAATAGCGCTGGCATTTTATCCTATCAAAGCCGTTACACCAACCTACAGCGACCTGGCTTAATGCTATATGGCATCTCCCCGACTCCAAACAATCAAGATCAACTCAAACCCGTTTTGAGTCTCAAATCGAAAGTTTCTCTCGTGCGTAATCTTCCTGCGGGGCAAGGTATATCCTATGGTCGAGACACCATATTACAACATGAAACTCGTGTCGCAACAGTAGGTATAGGATATGGTGATGGTTACCCACGCTCAATGCCACCGCACCAAACTGACGTCCTCATCTGCGGCAAACGTTGCCCACTGCTGGGGCGTGTCACGATGGATCAAATCATGGTTGATGTCACGAGCTTGCCCGGTTGTGAAAGCGGCGACGAAGTAGAGCTTTTCGGGGAAAACATCCTCGTCAGCGAAATTGCACAACTTGCCAACACAATACCGTGGGCAGTGCTGACCGGAATCACCCCCCGCGTCACCCGAATCTACCACCCATAGAACTAATTTCAGGCTATCACCAGCCGTGGCTCTATAGGTCGTCTATTTTGTCAAACACAGCCTGACTGCCTTCAGCCAAAATTTTGCCGTCTTTATCGATCAGCATGTAATACGGCACAAATCGCTTGGCATATTTCTGCAATCCCGATTCCACATGCTTGTCAGCAAGAACGTGCGGCCATGGAAAGTTTTCCTTCTTTGCCCATGCAAGAGCTGCCTCCGGACTACGGTCTAGGCTAAAGTGGACAAACTCGACCTTATCATTATCGGCGATTTTGTTGTTGAATGACTCCACTAACTGTGGCGCCGATGACCGACAAGGAGGTCACCAACTGGCGGAGTAATACACGACATAATATTCGGGCGCGTAGGTCATTGTGTGATCGACGAACCCATCATCCTCAAGCACAGATAGCACACCCTTCTTAATTTTGCTGCCAATGACCTGATTCTCTAATTCCTCCAGAACTGCCTGCTCCATGTCGGCGGCATCTTTATTTGCCTTGGCCTCCGGTGTCTGACTCTGAAGCCACTCACGGTCTGCCTCGGACAACATTTCGACCTTGAATGATACTTCACGGATACCCTTGAGCACTTTAGCCACGCCGGCGGCTTTATCATAGCTCTTCAAGTTACCTTCAAATGTTTTGCTGCCGTCAGCACTTGTCCAGGTTCGTGCCTGCAGCGCAATGAGAGATAATCCTGATGCTGCCAGAATAATGCATATAGTGTTTTTCATTGTTACTTTGAAGGTTAGTTCAACAGAATAAATCTTACATCTAATTTATTAGATTAATTTTTCTGCCGTTATTGATCTAGAAAGTGACTATAGCATTACAAAAAGAAAGAATCAAGAAGCTAGGCACGTCTAATAAAAAACGGCAAGCCACAGAGTGACTCGCCGTTGTTGAGTTCTTAGCTAAGCAAGGAAGCGTTATGCTTCGACTGGTGCTTCATCAGCAGCCTCTTGCTGTTTTGCTTCACGAGATGCTGCACGGATAGACATCTTGACGCGTCCGCGATCATCAACGCCGATACACTTGGCTGTGACAGTGTCACCTTTTTTAACAACGTCCTCAGTCTTCTCAACGCGGCCTTCAGCCAGTTCAGAGATGTGAATAAGGCCGTCTTTGCCGGGCATAATCTGCATGAAAGCACCGAAGTTCGTGGTAGAGACAATAGATCCCGTGTATACGGTACCAACCTCAACCTCTGCGAACATCTGCTTAATCATCTCCATGGCACGATCAAGGCCTTCTTTCTTGGATGCATATACGTGCACAGTACCATCATCTTCGATGTTGATATCAGCTCCAGACTCAGCCTGAATACCTTTGATGTTCTTGCCACCAGGCCCGATGAGCTCACCGATGCGCTCGGGGTCGATCTTGGTGGATTCGATACGTGGTGCGTGCTCTGACAGAGCTCCAGGCTCGGCGATGGTTTCATGCATTTTCTGAAGAACCTTCTCACGTCCACCAGCAGCTTTGACCACAGCTTCCTCGAGAATAGAAAGTGGTATACCTGCAAGCTTGAGGTCAAGCTGATAGCCTGTGATACCCTCACTTGTGCCACAGAGTTTGAAGTCCATATCACCGTAGAAATCCTCAGAGCCAATGATATCAAGCAAGGTCTTGTATTCCTTGATGTTATCATTTTCATCCATTTCAGTAACGAGACCAACTGCAATCGCTCCTACAGGGCGAATAAGTGGCACACCAGCATCAAGCAGAGCCATGACTCCAGAGCATACAGTAGCCATGGACGATGAGCCATTTGACTCAAGCACCTCTGAAGTTACGCGCATTGCATATGGGAAGTCCTCCTCAGCAGGGATTACTGGCTCGATCGAACGCTCGGCAAGAGCACCATGACCAATCTCACGACGGTTTAGGCCACCGAAACGACCTGCCTCACCTACGGAGAATGGTGGGAAGCTGTAGTGAAGAATGAAACGCTTGCTGTCCTCGCCACCGGCATAGTTATCAAAGTACTGACGCTCATCAGCCGGAGCCAATGTCGCAGTGGCAAGTGCCTGAGTCTCACCACGAGCAAATATAGCAGATCCATGCACACGTGGAAGTGATCCAGACTCTGAGAAGAGCGGACGCAACGTATCGATGTCACGACCATCAGCGCGTACACCTTTTTCCATGATAGCAATACGGAAAGCTTTTTTCTGAATATACTCAAAGCATTGCTCAATTTCAAATTCCGAAACAGTAGGAACGCGCTCCTTCAGTGTAGCTTCTACCTCATCACGAAGTGCGCCAACCTTCTTGCCGCGCTCGACCTTGTTAGGAGCGTAAATAGCGTCTTCGATACGATCACCTGCAACCTCGTAAGCAATCTCGAGGAGATCCTCTTTGGCAACAGTAACGGTGTAATCACGCTTGGGCTTGCCTACTTTAGCAGCGAGCTCTTCGATGGCTTCCACAATTGTTGTGACGTGCCCTTGAGCAAAGTGCAGAGCTTTTACGAATTCAGCGTCTGGAATCTCATTAGCAGCTCCCTCGATCATAATGACCTCAGTTTTGTTACCAACATATACGAGATCAAGATCACTTTCTTCGCGCTCCTCGAATGTTGGGTTCACAATGAACTCACCATTGACACGGCCAACACGCACAGCACCGATAGCACCCGCGAATGGTATATCTGAGATACAGAGTGCCGCAGACGCGCCATTCATACTCAAAATATCAGCATCATTGACTCCGTCAGCAGCAAGCATCAGCGCAACAATCTGAGTGTCATAGAGGTAACCTTTGGGGAAGAGAGGTCGCAAAGGGCGGTCTGTCATGCGGCATGTAAGGATTTCCTTTTCAGTAGGACGTCCCTCACGCTTGAAGTAGCCACCGGGGAAAACACCGGCTGCAGCAGCACGCTCTTTGTATTCAACAGAGAGAGGAAACCAGGTTTGCCCCTCGCGTATTTTAGTTTGGGAAACTGCAGTGACCAGCAGCACAGTTTCTCCGGACTGCACCTGAACGGCGCCGTCAGCCAACTTGGCTAGCTTACCCGTCTCAAGAGTGATCGGGTTCGACCCCACGGGGATCGTTATTTTTTCAATATTCATATTCATTTCGTTTACTTCTTTTTGTTGTTTACCCCCTTGTGACGCAGTGTGCGTTCTGATTGTTTATTTTATGTTAGCAGATGAGGGTTGGCGTCTCTGTGGTTATTTACGGTCAAAGCCTCCAACTTATTTAAAAAAGTTGGGAAAGAGTGATCGAGGTCATGAAAACGACCTGATGAAAGTTTTCTAAGGCTGAGCCGAAGCAGAAA
>CBFHKM010000047.1:0-8913 GCA_965656385.1 Oceaniferula sp. | reverse complement strand
TTAAAAAAGTTGGGAAAGAGTGATCGAGGTCATGAAAACGACCTGATGAAAGTTTTCTAAGGCTGAGCCGAAGCAGAAAGCTAGCGTGAGACAAAGAACGCAAAGCTGACAGCATAAGCAAAAACGGCCACAGTTTCTGCTGTGACCGTTTCTAAAATTGATTTAGCGACGAAGCCCTAGCCCCTTAACGAGCTTGGTGTATCGCTCGTCTGACTGACCTTTGAGGTAATCAAGAAGCTTGCGGCGCTGCGCCACCATTGTCAGCAAACCACGGCGGCTTGCGAAATCCTTCTTGTGCTCACCCATGTGATCAGTGAGGTGCTTGATGCGCTTAGTAAGAAGCGCTACTTGGAAGTCAGCACTGCCAGTGTCACCTTCGTGAAGCTGGTAGTCTGCAGGATTGATTTCAGTATTTGTACTCATAGTAATTATAGTTTCAGACTAGCTCCTTGCCAGTCAGCCCTTGTGCGGGAGGCGGAAATAAAGCAGAATTCGGCTAATATGCAAGGTATATCACCATAATTATTGTGTTTGCTCAGCACCCAATAAACCTACTCAGCGGAACAAAAGATCACAGGAGACGAACCTGAAATGCACACCCCACCTTCTCGGCTACATTGACTAGAAGTTGCCCGCCAGTGACACATATCCACAGTTGGTGGCATGTAGTGACCGACAAGCACCACCTGGGCTGCTACAGCTCGTCTAGCATGTCGAAAATTGCCGGACTACCTTCAGCTAGAATTTTTCCGCCACTATCAATCAAAACATAGTGGGGCACAAAGTTCTTATAATATTTCAAAAGCCCCGAATCAGCAGACTTGTCCGGAAGTACATGCACCCATGGAAACTTTTCCTGCTTTGCCCATGCCAGGGCGGCTTGCGAGCTACGATCTAAACTGACGTGGATGAGCTCAAACTTATTGTTGGTCGCGATTTTTTTATTGAATGACTTCACCAACTGTGGAGCCGTAGACACAGCAGATGGTCACCAACTAGATGAGTAATACACCACGTAGTAGTCAGGCACAATGCTCATGGTAAAATCGTAGAAGTGATCGCCGTCAAGCTTGGAGAGCACACCTTTTTTGATTTTACTCCCGATGACCTGCTTATCGAGCAGCGCAAAAATGGCTGCCTCCTTAGCTTTCCCCTCCCTTACTTTGTTTTCCAGCCAGCCTCGGTTCGCCTTCGACAAATTGTCGATATTCAGTGATCGCTTACGGTCACCTTCGAGAATTGTGACCACACCCGTATCCTCATCATAAGATTTAAATTTCCCGTAAATCGTCCTGACACCATCAGCACTTGTCCAGCTCCGTGCCCACTCCAATTCCTCCTCAGTATACATGAAACGCCTGATCCATTTGGAGGGAAACTCATGCATAGCCATTCCTCGAGCGGATACTGATCCAGCAACTCCATGCCTGAATGATATATCATCGCGACGAACCTCGATAATCTCGACATTGACGTAGGTTTTTCCTTGCGGCGTGATGATTTCAGCAAACCTCATGCCTTTAGCTTCCTCTCGTATTTGCTTGCGATATTCAAAAAACAGAGTCTTCCTTTGCTCTGTTAATAATTCAATAGCTGCTTTGTGTTCGAGCAACCCTTGTTGCATCTCTGCCATTTCAGCCTTCAGTCGTTCGCGTTTTTTGTTTACTTTGTTACATTCTTGAATGGCATATTCTATCTCCCCCTGCTGTGCTTTGAGCAGCACCCAGTCCGCATTAAGCTCAGCTAGCTCAGCATTAATCTCAGCCTGCACATCCACGTTTCTTTTTTTGTTGATGTGAAAGTGATAAATCACCGCAAGACCAATCAAGAGGCATATAAAGTTACCCAAGGAAAAAACGCGTTTCATACTGGTGATGCAATTGTTTGTTAATCGGCAATCATGCCATGTAATGAAATGTTCAAATTCGCAATATGATTCATAGTCACTACTTGATCACATAACGCACCTTGTCTAATGCAAACTGTTTTTTCAGTTTAGTTTCCTTAGCTTGGAAGCTAGCAACTTCAGATTCTAAGGCCTTATGTTTTTTCTCTGTTCGTTCTAGCCCACTCTTCGCTTGCTCAAGTAATGCGTGATGGTCATCAGGATCTTCATCAATCTTGGCCTTCAAGCTTGCCACCTCACTAGCAAGCTCTGATTTCTCCTTCTCAAGTGCTTCATTCTCCTTGGCAATTTTACGATAATTGCAGGATGAGATCATCATGATTGACAACAACAAAACGAAAACTTGAATTAACCTGAGCATGTAAGTCATCACATTATGCTTTTTGAAAGACACTGATGGAGAGTAAAGGTTGAAGTTCGAGCCAGACTACCAAACTACATTTATTACACCTGCTACGCTATTGTGAGCAGATGCTGAGGTCAAGCCATATGTAACTTAACGCCCCTTTTGAATCCTGACAATCTCTGGCTTTGACAAGCTACTAAATTCGAGAATACTCCTCTGTAATGTCATCTGCTAATCACTCCAAATTACCCAAGTTGTTCATCCCCGGCCCAGTGGATATTGCCCCTGAAACTTACGAGGCAATGTGCCATGGCATGATAGGCCACCGCGGCGGTGATTTCGAAGCCCTCTATGCTAGTATTCAACCCGGCTTACAAGAAATCCTTGGGACGAAACGCCCCGTCTACCTGTCGACATCATCTGCTTGGGGCGTCATGGAGGGCGCTATTCGTAACTTAGTGCAGACCAAAGTGCTCAACCTCTGTTGCGGAGCTTTTTCTGACAAATGGTATGATGTGGCACAACGCTGCGGTAAAGAAGCTGAAAAAATTCAAGTTGAGTGGGGCCAGCCCATCGATCCTGAGGTCGTTCGTGCCAAACTCAACGAAGGAGGTTTTGACACTGTCACAATGGTGCACAACGAAACATCCACAGGTGTACTCAATGACCTCGCCGGCATTGCTGCTGTTGTAAAAGAGTTTCCTGGGGTAATTCTCGTTGTCGACACAGTATCATCTCTCTCAGCAGTGCCTGTTGAAATGGACAGCCTGGGTATTGATGTCGTGCTTGCAGGCGTGCAAAAAGCTCTAGCACTGCCTCCAGGCCTCGCTGTTTTTGCTATTTCAGAGGCTGCTCTGGAGAGGGCTTCACAGACAGAGGGACGTGGATATTATTTCGATTTCGTTGAATTTGAGAAAAACGCCCTCAAAAATAACACTCCTTCCACTCCTGCTGTTTCTCTCATGTATGCGCTTAAACAAAAAGTCGACAGCATCATGGCCGAAGGTTTAAAAGCGCGCTTTGAGCGCCACGCCAAATTAAATCACATGATTCACCAATGGGCTGACAAACATGGGTTCAAAAACTTCGCCCCCGAGGGATTTCAATCAAAGACTCTCACAGCGATCGACAACCAGGATGGCAAACTGGATGTCCCAGGCTTTATCAAAGCACTTCGAGCCAAACATAATGTTCTGATCAATGGCGGCTACGGCAAAATCAAAGGTGTTACTTTCCGTATTTCAAACATGGGTAACGAAACCGAGGAATCTATACAGGAACTCATCAACCAACTTGATGAAGTGATTGTTGATTTCAAATAAGGCGCTGACCACCGGCTCCATCCTATGCGCTGCCTCTAGCTGGAGCGCATGGAAAATCGTAGCTTGGCTTTAGTCACTGGCATAACACCATCCTGATATGGCCAAAGGTTATGAAGCTCACCAGCAAAGGCAGTTAGCACTCTCAGCCTTCGGCAAAGAGCTAGCTCGTCGATGCAAATCAAAATGTGAACTCACTGGAACGTCGGGGGTTTCTTTGCACACCTACGAAATCCCACCCACGGCTGATATACCTGAGCTATCTCACTGCATTATGGTCTGCGAGCAAGCAATTGATCAAATCAAGCAGCCTAGCTTGATTATTGCAGATCAGTGGCGCCATCTTGGTCAACTCATCTGGAGTGATACACCCGCAGTTCAGATCATGGCATACCGCTTACTAAAGCATATTGCCAAAGATGAACAATGGGCACGAGATACACTAGAAGAAGCCCACCTCGATGCAGAAATACTTGAAGAGGCCAACAAAGAGGCTCTCTGAGTAACACTCACCAAAGTCATCTTACGATTGGTCAAGCTTACCCACGTGGGTGAAATTTCTGATGCATTGATTTAAGTCCTTTCTGGTCAACGTGTGTATAGATTTGGGTCGTGGCAATATCTGCATGCCCCAGCATATCTTGAATCACGCGTAAATCAGCACCGTTTTGCAGTAGATGTGTTGCAAATGAATGTCGCAGTAAGTGAGGGTATACATTTTTCTCAATACCCGCATTTCTAGCACGTTGCTTCACCAATTCTCTGACTCGCTCAGGGCTCAGGCTACCACCCCTTACGCTGAGAAACACCCAAGATGATGTTTTACTTTTAACCAACTCTGGGCGTTCATTTTTCAAGTAGTTTCGGAGTGCCTCACGAGCCTTACCTCCGACTGGCACAATCCTCGTCTTATTACCTTTACCTGTTACTCTTATGAAACCCTCATCCAGGTCCATGTTCTCTAATCGAGCATTACACAACTCGGAAAGACGCAAGCCGGATGCATAAAACAGCTCCAGAATTGCAAGGTCTCTACGCCCTAGCAATTTATCAGTATCTACAGCCTGTAGAATAGAAGCTACCTCGGGTTCATTGAGAGTCTCAGGCAAATGTTGCTCTCCCCTAGGAGGCAAGAGTGGCTCAGCCGGGTCAGCATCAATGACCAGCAGTGCCGCCAAGCGCCGAAAAAAAATTTTCAAATGCACCATGCTGATACGAAGTGATGATGCCGACATCCCACCATCCTTCTGAACCGACAAGAAGTGGGATAAATCTTCAGTACCTACTTCATTCCAATCTGATACATTCCTACTCTCAAGCCACAACACAACAGCGTCTAAGCTTTGGCGCACGGATAGTTGATAAGCCGCTGACAAACCTCGTTCGGTGGCGATGTAGAGCAGAAATCGCTCAATATGCGTTGTTAAGCCCACGACACTATTGTTTCTCGTAAACGCCTTCATCACGCTTTTCGAGAACAGTAAAACCGGCTTTTTTGGCATCACTGTAAGAAATCGGCTTGGTGATTTTAGGAGTGTTTACACTGCTAACTACTTTCTTCACTGGGTTTTTACAGAGGGGGCAAACATCCAGTGGTGCTCGGTCTATCGGTCGGCGCAATTCAAAGCCTTTCGCACATATACGGCACGACTGTGCTTGATTATCAGCATTTACTGAAATGTATTCGTAGATCGGCATGCTCGTATATTGCTAGTGTGAATTGAAAAGGAATGATCTGCTCTGAAAACATTATAAAACAGATACAAACCGAAACAAAACAGAAAAAGCGTAAGACAGCATCCTCAAAAGGGAGCCGCCTTACGCCGAAATATTAACACAACTTGGTCTAGCTTACCAGCTCGACTTGGTCACACCTGGGATCATACCGTGCGATGCAAGCTCACGAAATGCGATACGTGAAAGCTTGAAACGACGTAAGAATCCGTGGCGACGACCGGTGTATTCACAACGGTTCACCACACGGGTGGCACTTGAGTCACGTGGGAGCATGCTGAGACCTACGTAGTCTTTATCTTGCTTGAGCTGCCTGCGCAGATCAGCATACTTAGCGACGGTTGCTTTTTTGCGCTTGTTGCGCGCGATCCATGATTTCTTTGCCATAACGGGGGGCTGGAGATATCCGATCGACCCAACTAATCAAGCCATTTTTACTCAAATTATCACTTTTCTTGCAGATTTCATCGTATTGCTCGGTTTCAGGTTGCTTAGAAGGCTCGCTCAACGTTAATTGCAAGCAGCATGTCAACGACCTCATTTCACTACCAAGACCCCTTTCCACTTGGCCCCGACACCACAGAATACGAGCAAATCGACACCGAGGGCATCTCCACACTGCAATGCGATGGGGAGACCATCCTAAAAATCACACCCGAAGCGATCACCAAGCTCTCAAATGAAGCTTCAAAGGCTATTTGTTTCAAACTTCGCACATCTCACCTGAAGCAGGTCGCAGCTATTCTCGATGACGCTGAAGCTTCAGACAACGATCGCATGGTGGCACTGATGTTACTCAAAAATGCAGAAATTGCCTCACACGGTATTTTACCTGCCTGCCAAGACACGGGCACTGCCATTGTCATGGCCAAAAAAGGTCAGAATGTGCGCACCACCGGCAACGACGCAGAGCACATCTCTCTGGGTATTCATAAAACTTATACCGAAGAAAACTTACGTTATTCCCAAGTTTCGCCCTTGAATATGTTTGATGAGGTCAACACCCGCACTAATTTACCTGCTCAAATCGACATCTATGCGACCGAGGGTGACGCCTTCAAATTTCTCTTCATCGCCAAAGGTGGCGGATCTGCCAACAAAACCTTTCTCTACCAAGAAACCAAAGCACTGCTAAACCCAAAAAGAATGAAGGAATTCTGCGTCGAAAAAATGCGCACCTTAGGCACCTCTGCCTGCCCTCCTTATCATCTTGCCATTGTTGTTGGCGGCACTTCCGCGGAAGCAAACCTAAAGACGGTCAAAATGGCCTCAACACGCTACTATGATGCTCTGCCCACCGTAGGCAACGAACACGGCCAGGCATTTCGCGATCTCGAAACGGAGCAAGAACTATTAGCCGCCGCTCGTGAAATTGGCATCGGCGCACAATTTGGCGGTAAATACTTCGCCCTTGATGTTCGCGTCATTCGCCTACCCCGCCACGGCGCATCGTGCCCCGTCGGTATTGGGGTCTCCTGCTCTGCTGACCGACAAGCTAAAGCCAAAATAACCAAAGACGGCATCTTTCTAGAAAAACTTGAGCCCAACCCTGGACAGTTTATCCCCGAGCAATACAAGGATTGGAAATTTAAAGGGGTAGACGTTAACCTCGACGAAAGCATGGATAAGATCCTCACCACCCTTGACAAATACCCAGTGACCACAGCCCTCTCCTTGACTGGCACCATCATCGTTGCTCGGGATAGCGCCCACGCAAAAATCAAAGAGAGACTCGAACAAGAAGGTGACCTACCCCAGTATTTGAAGGACCACCCCGTGTATTACGCTGGACCTGCAAAGACACCCGAAGGGCACGCCTCTGGCTCATTTGGGCCCACCACCGCAGGACGTATGGATGGCTACGTAGACCTATTCCAGAAACATGGAGGGTCTATGATCATGCTCGCTAAGGGTAACCGCTCGCAGCAGGTCACTGACGCTTGCCAAACAAATGGTGGCTTTTACCTAGGCTCTGCCGGTGGCCCCGCCGCCCTACTTGCACGTGATCATATTAAAGAACTTGAAGTTCTAGAGTATCCCGAGCTCGGCATGGAAGCCGTCTGGAAAATACGCGTGGAAAACTTTCCAGCCTTCATTCTTGTCGACAACAAAGGAAACGACTTCTTCAATCAAATCAATCAATGTCCTGTTTGCTAGTGGTCCGCAGCATAGCGCATCCCGTTAAAAGAATGATACATGCGTGCCCGATCAGCCCCTTAGTCAGTTATCGCTGAACTACCACCACCAAAACAGCGTAGGTCAAGGCCACCATAATAAGCCCTACTCCTTCCTTGCGGCTCAGCTTCATGCTCGACCACATCAGCGGCACAATCATGACGGTGAGTCCCATCATCACGCCCAGATCTATCCAAGCAATTGCGCTGCCAGAGACTGGCTTCACAGCAGCAGTGATACCAATCACCGCTAAAATATTAAAGATGCAAGAGCCTATTGCATTCCCAGTGATGATGTCTCCCTGACGCTTCAGCGCAGCAACAACGGCTGTTGCCAACTCAGGTAGTGACGTCCCCAGGGCAAACAAAGTCAGTGAGATAATGACATCTGGCACACCAAAGATGACAGCAATTTGCTCGCCGTGACCCACCAGCCAATCTGCACCAAATACCAAGGCCACTATTCCCAGTAAAATCAAAATAACATCAACGACAACTCGAGAACCTCCCTTCTTGGCTTGTTCAATCTCCTCCTGCTCAAACTCCTCAAACTGCTCACCATACTTGGCCTTCCTGGAGAGAAGCACGTTGGCCATAATATAAATCAATATTCCAGAAACCAACACAGCGCCCTCCCAGCGCGCAAGATGCTTGTCGCTCATCATGACCAGAAAGACAACCGAGCTACCCACCAGTATTGGCAGCTCTCGGCGAATCAATTGCATGTGCACAATCACAGGCCTGATGACAGCTGCCACACCAAGAATGAGAGCTATGTTAAAAATATTGGACCCCACTATATTACCCAGCGCCATGTCAGGGCTGGTAATACCTGCATTAATATCAAAACCAAACCACCCAGCAGGAATAGCGAGCACCTCGGGCGAGTTTGCCTTCAAACAAACAAGCAGCTCGGGCATACTTGTGCCAAAAGCAACGACTGTAAGCCCCACCACCAATGGAGAAATACCCAATCGCAGCGCAATTTCAGAGGCTCCCTTCACTAGCCACTCGGCCCCATAATAGAGCAGAACAAATCCGCCTATCAGCCAAAGAAAATGGATTAATAATTCCACGGGCAGAAACATGTACACGCTTCGCCGTTAATAAAACTTCAAACTTTCCCAAATTCTGCATACACAGCGCACATGTCTAAGACTCATAAGATCAGCATACTCGCCGGAGACGGCATTGGCCCTGAAGTCATGGACGCTTCCATGCTCGTGCTTGATGCCGCTGCTAAGAAGTTTTCCATCACCTTCGAAAAAGACACCCAACTTGTGGGAGGCGCAGCCATTGATGCCACCGGCAGCCCCCTACCCGATGAAACCATCGCCTCATGCGAGGCATCAGACGCCATCCTCTTTGGCTCCGTAGGTGGTCCAAAATGGGAAAACCTTCCACCTGAGCAACAGCCAGAGCGGGGCGCATTGC
>CBFHKM010000046.1:0-13843 GCA_965656385.1 Oceaniferula sp. | reverse complement strand
TACTCGTGAGAGGCGTATCCCGCCCTTGCGGCAACATCGGTAATACTCATGTCCGTCTCCCGAAGGAGCTTTTTGACCAGCTGATTGCGCGTTGTCTGGACCTCGTGAGCAGGGCCGTAACCCAGTGCTTGATTGAAACGCCGCTCCAGCGCGCGTCGTGACAAGCCTACCAAATCAGCAAGATCGGCAACTTGCAGGGAAGAATCTTGAATATTCTCACGGATATAATTGACCACCCTACTAACATCCTGATCTTCGATTGCCAGAATATCGGTTGATTGCCGGGTGTGTACCTCGTCCGCGGCCAGCAGGACATCCTCACCGGGTGCCGGCTTGCCCCCCATCAGGGCGTGCAAAATGCGCGCCGCCTCATAGCCAGCTTGCTCGGCCGGAGTCACGATGGCCGAGAGCGGCGGCGTGCAAGTATCACAGAGCAACTCATCGTCATCACCACCTAGCACGGCAACCTGCTCAGGCACGGAAATACCAGCTTCCAGGCAAGCGTTGAGTAAGCTGCGACCACGTTCCGAGCCCCAGGTGAAAACCCCGACCGGTTTGGGAAGTCCCTTGAGCCAATGAACCAGCGCTTCCCGAGTCTGCTGCCAAGATTTATTTTGAAGGCCTTTGTCCCGGCGAAATACTTCACAGGAAAATCCACCCTCGGCGGCTTCTTTCTCAAAAGCTGCACAATGACGCGCCACGTAGGCAATATTGTCCGGGCCACAATAGGCCAGATGGCGAAAGCCCCGGCCGGCAAAGTGCCCGACTGCCAACTTTGCTGAGGCTCGGTAGTCACTCGTGACCCGTGGCACATTGACTTCCTTGAGCTCAATCCCGGAGACGTTGACCACCGGTTTACCGAAGGCAATTAGCTCGTCGTGGAGCTTCTTGCTACTGATGCGCGCGATCACGCCGTCACCCTGCCAGCCTTCCGGCAAGGACACCTGCTCAGCTGTCCCCCTCGGTTCTATCGTGATCTGCCAGCCAGGCTGCTTGAGAGCGTAGTTGGCCACACCACGGATCACCCGACGGCCCCACCCCGTAGAGGTGTCTACTAATACCGCAATTCTCTTTGGCTTACTCAATATGTCGCAATAATGCAGTTTATAAAACTTATGTCGAAAGGATAGTCACTCCTTCTGAGGAGGGCTAAAAGCACGATCTTCAAAAATAATTAATCACAGTGAGGAAGATCAACAGCATACACTTCTGCGCTTTATTTATACACTTCTGCGACAGAGGCTAAATGCCCCGCACTTCATAGTCCACCATGGCATCCCAGCATCCGGCGGCGGCGGACGCAAAAAATTCGCTGGATACAAAAAAACCCCGCCGTGGCTCACGGCAGGGTTTTTTCAAGTTGAAGTGGAGAGTTGAAGCTATCAGCTGCGCTTCCTGCGCAGCATCAGGGAGAGACCTCCAAGCCCTAATAAGGCGGTTGATGAAGGTTCGGGAACAACCGCGACTGTTCCGTTCAGAGTTACGTTATCAACACGGTGAATGTAAGCGACGCCGTTAGTAGTATCTCCCAAGTAAATTCGAAATTCAATATCACCTCCTGACCATACATAGCTGTATGCACTGAGATCAACAGTGAGACTTGGTGACCCTCCGGGATACTGTACTGAATTATCATCCACAGTAGTTTCAATTGATTCACTACCTAAAATATCACCAGCATCAACAAAACCAGTGTATGAGGAAAATACATATGCCTTAAACTCCTTTTCCCCAAATGAAACACCATCACGGGTGTAACCATAATCAAGTGTAATTGATTCCAGATCAATGTAGTAACCTGAATCCGCACCAATCGTCACTGAAAAATAGTCATCGGCAGCAATGGCTGTTCCTACGCTGATGCTGGATGTACTTGTGGCACTCGCTCGCGCATAGAATGAATTAGTAGTTCCAGACCGGCCAGATTCACCCGATCCTGAAATTCCCGCCCCAGATGTGATTGTTCCTGCCGTCACATTCGAATCAGCAGTTGAGGCATTTAAGTCTGCTTCAAAATCGTATTGAGCAATCACCGCGGCGTGGGCACTGGATAGACTCACTGCAATGAGAGACGCTATATATTGTGTTTTTATTTTCATGGGATTTTGTATCTGTTATTTAATCAGATCTAAGTGAACTGGTCCTTTATTTTACACGGACAATCCAAAAAAAGGGCTGAACTTATGCGCTAAATTCCTGCACTTATACGCCAACCCTCAAAGCACCCATTTGTCGCAAAAGTTCAACTATTAATCGGAATAGTGCTGTGATTTATGCGCTCAGCATACGTATAGTAATAATATACTCTATGAATATCATGCCAACAGCCCGCATCACATTCTGCTTGCTCATCACGCTTATCACCACTCTCACGCCAAGTGCCCAGGCCAATGAGACCAACCACGCAGGCAAGGCCACGGTCACCGCCAGTAGTCAGCATGAGGGCGCTGCTGCAAACCTCACCACAGATGGCATCGTGGCAGACAAGTCCCGCTGGCTGGCCACTGAGGGTGATCAGCAGCCTTGGATCGAACTCGCTTTCGCCGAGCCACAGAAAGTCGGCATGATTGATGTATTCTCTGGTTACAAAACGGGCGACAGCCTGCAGGATTTTGACATCTCTTTGGAAGTCAAAGGAAGCTGGGAGCAAAACGACAGCTGGCAAATCCGCAACAATACCCAGACTGCCAAGCGCGTCTACATCGACCGTGTAGATGTTTCAAAAATTCGCCTCGCTCTGACCAAAGCCGGCCCTGCTCGTATCCGTGAGATTGCCGTTTACGACAACAAGGAAGCCCTCGGCCTCCTCGATGTCGGTACATCAGGGCAGGTCGAACAGTCCTTTGCCATCGACATCCGCCAGCACCAGATCGGGCTCAACCAGATCGGCTACCTCACTGACCGCCCCAAGCGCTTCACCGCCCCCCTCTCGGCAGACGGCACCCAGTTCACGATTCGAAATGGCGATCAGATTGTCTACAAGGGAAAGATTGAGAACGGCATCGGGGACTTCACCGACTTTAAGCCCGTGGAGTCAGATAGCCGCTACACTATCACCCTCAGTGGCGGGGACTTAAAGGAAAACACCAGCCACCTTTTTCTCATCCGTAACAACCTCGCTCAGGAGCACTACTGGCAGACCGCCACGGATTTCCTCAATGACGTCCGCTCCGTCACCGGCAGCCACCCCAGCGCCTATGGCGGCTGCGCCTTCCGTGATGGCACCTACTACGATGCCATCGTACCAGCTCTGGTGCAGTTCTACCTGGCAGACCAAGCCTTCGTTGATTCCATGCCTCGCCAGATCGACTGGGCGGTGGAGAAGAAGCGCATCATGGCTCCCGACTTCCCCTTTGATGCCAACAACCCCGGCTCTAGAGGCGTCTTGGAGGCTACCCGGAACTACTACCAGCTCGACCCTCCCAGCGCAGACGCTCCTGATGTGGTCAAACTCATCCACTGGGGTGCAGGCTACATCCTGATGAAACCTAACGGCCGTGACCCCAGCTCGACCAAGGATAGAGCGGGCCACATCGAGCCCCAGACCGTTGAACAAATTGCCTACGTGCTCTGGGCATGGCCAGCGCTGAAAAAGTGGCTGCCACAATCCTTCTACGACCAATGCCGTGACTTCTGCTTCAAAAATTGGCACGGGTCACTGCGCGTCAGCCGGTTTTGGAACGCGGAAACCTACATGACTACCGAGTCCTTTGATGAGAGCATCCACAACCCCGGCAACATGCACCCCTTCAAAGGCCGCCATGCTCCTGGCCACTCCATCGTGCCCAACCTCCTCATGCACGAGATTGCCAAACAGGAAGGTAGGGATGATGCTCAGACCTACCTTGATGCCGCCATCAAACAAACCGAATGGATCATCAAAAATCTCGATTGGAACGATCCGCGCACTACCAAAGGCCACCGCCTCAGTGAGCACCGCACCATTCCCAATCTGGTCTGGATGCTACAGAAATACCCGGACCACGCTCCCGCTGGCTTGAAAGCAAAAATCACCCAGTGGTCAGAGATTGCCGTCAGCCGCTCCCACAACCTCTGGGACTTCCGCAAATACAGTGACGACATGTGGACCATCCCTGGCATGAACGAGGTCGGTAACTCACTGGGCCTGCCGGCCATCACCCTCGCTGCTTCATGGGTGGTTGATGACCCGGAGCTCAAAAAAGAACTCGAGCGCATCGCCATCTCATCCATTGACCACCTCTTCGGCCGCAACCCCATGCTCGCCGCTTCCACTCCGCATCCGAAGCAGGGCCTCCCCGAAATCGAGCGCGGCTGGCCCAAGCTCTACAAGCATGACGTATGCGCACGCCTGGAAACCGTGCGCGGTAATCTCGCCACCCTGCCGGGCAGTGAGATGTATCCCTTTTTCCCGGGCAAGAAATTCCGCCACCTTGAGGGCTGGTGTAACTACGGAGCGGCCTGGTGCATCAGCCTTGCCTACCTGCAGTTCGACAAGGCCAAGGCCACACCTGACCTAGCCCGACCGCAAACTCAGGAGCCGTAAGCTCACCATGCTATTATGAGTGATATTCATAAAAAATAACCCCCTTATCACCCCATGATAAGCCTCTCCGAACACCTCACTCAAAAAGCAAATTCCTAGCAGTAGCAGTGTTTTAAACTCCAAATACCAAATAAGGCAGGCTCCGCCTGGAAGGGCCTTCCGTGTATTCAGTATTTTCCGTGGTTTAAAATGAAGTAGCAAGCCAAGTCTTCCTTTCGCGCATTTCGCATCTTTCGCGGTTTAAATTGAACTATCCACCCACGTGTTTCACTCCCTCCGCTGATGCCCCTCACGATACAAACTCGGCGTCACGCCCGTGATTTGCTGAAAGGTCACGCGCATGTGTTTCGGGTTGTGAAATCCTGCCAGCCAGCAAACGTTTTTAAGCGGCAACTCGGTCATCGATAGGAAATGCTGGGCGCGTTGGCAACGACATAGGTTCACCTCAGTGAGCAAACTGTGTCCGCGGACCGACAAAAATCGCCGCTCGACCGTGCGCCGGTTAGCCCCTACCGACGCGCATAACTTCTCCATCGTCAACCCCCGGTGACTGCCGGTCCAGATAAGGTCAAGCACCTGTGCCACCAACCCATCTTTCCCATCTTTCCCATCTTTCCCATCTTTCCCATCTTTCCCATCTTTCCCATCTTTCCCATCTTTCCCATCGTGCGCGGACTCGATGCTGCTTGCCAGCAACTCCATGGCGTGCATGGAGAGAAGAGTGGGGTCTGCGCTTGGGTTGGAGGCGACCCGGTCGATCAGGCGGTCGAACCCGGCCGCCAGTCGCCGTGGCCTTGCCGCCGGACGGACTGCGGTTTCCGGGGTGATGAATTGTTGTTCCATCAGGCGGTAGGCGAGATCTCCATTGAAACCGAGCCAGCGTGCCGTCAGCCATTTTTTGTCCCTGCCCACCGATCGGTAACGGTGCCAGACACCGGGGAACAGAAACAGCAAGGTCGGACCGTCAAACTCGACCACCCCGGTCTCGTCCGACTCAAAAACGGCACGGGTATCGGTGATGTAAGCCACCTGGAACTCGGGTAGGATCCGTCCACTCTCCCGTGGTGATTTGAGGGTTGCCGAATCTCTCGGCGCGGGATCTTGGTCGAACATATACATGTCCGGATGCACCCCGTAGGGTAGATCCGGGGCAACGGCATCAAGCACGCGCCCTGCTGACGTCAGGTAGAACCCCCACTCCACGGCTTTGTCGTTCACGGGGAGATAGTGATGTTCGTTTTGTGGGTTCATCGTGTAATCGTTTTAGGGTCACCGATGCTGACGATGCGTTGTTCTGGCCAACGAAGTCAAGTCGCAATACCTCTCTTCATTAATTATTTCCAGAGTGATAATTCGTCTTAATCTATTGTAACACCAATAGATTGAGCCGTTAAGATAGTTCGAGATGAAATGTTAACTGCCGCAAAATAGGCGTCTAATGCTTTTGATTTGTCGGGGTATCTGGTGAAGAATTTACTCGTGTCTTCAATGAGGACGTATGTTGCGAAGCGATTTTTGTAACATCAACAACCCATACTAACAAATATGAAAACAAGAAGAAAAATAAAAACAACCATGTCCCTCGCCGCAGCGATGGGAACCCTCGCCCTCGCCACTTCGGCTCAGGCAGCTGTGATTATCTACATGGAAGACTTCGAAACCAGCGAGGTTGCTGACGGTTCTCCGACGTTTAACAGTTTCGCTGGTTGGAAAAGCACCCTTTTCACTGGGGGGGCCGCCAACGAGTTGCACGCTGGCACCTATGGCACCCATCTGAGTGAAATTGACGATGCCTTTGGTTCAATCTTCAATACCACATTGTCGGCCGACCTCGGTATCAACTTCGCTGACAACACGAATTACACGTTCAGCTTCGACCAATTCCAGCGTGATGACCAAGGAGCTGGCACGATCGGAGTCACGGCGCAGATCCAGACCGTGGGCGGCACGGTGTTGGCGACCGAGAATTTTGATGCCGTTACCGGCACCACCTTCAGCGACATTGCAAACCGCAGCGTCACGTTCTCCACGAGCGGCGGCGGCGAAGTCGGTCAGGAAATCCGACTTCTGTTCACTAGTACCACCCCGAGCAATTTGCAGGTTGGTATCGACAACATAAGCCTGAGCGTCCCCGAGCCTTCCACCACCGCACTTCTCGGCCTGGGTGGTCTCGCGCTGATCCTGCGCCGCCGTAAGTAATCCACTTACAAACACCTCAATGCGCTCCGTTTCCCACCACGTGGAGCGGGGCGCTTTTTCTGCTCTGACAAAACGACCATCCAGATGAAACACGGCACAGTAAGCGGGGCACCGGACAGGGTTTTCCTACGCTCCGGGGTGACGCAGAACTGAATGGGGATAAACTCCATCCCGAGTTTTTGGTTCGTATGAAGTTCGTCCATCCCTCTCTCGCTCACCATCATCACAGCAACAAAATCGTCTATACTCTCATGAAAACATTCGCCGTATTAAAGAACGCCACCCTCGCCCTTGCCCTCGCGGTTTCGTCCGCAACTGCCGAAGATCTAAAATCCAACTTCACATCCCCACCCGACACCGCACGGCCGGGGGTATACTGGTATTTCATGGACGGCAATATGGACCGCGACGAGATGGTGGCGGATCTGGAGGCGATGTCGGCGGTCGGTATCGGCAGCGTACTTTTTCTGGAAGTGAATATCGGGACTCCCGTCGGTCCCGTTCCCTTTATGAGTGAACCGTGGCAGGACAATCTTGTGCATGCCATCAAGGCCACCGAACGGCTGGGCATGGAGTTTATTCTCGGGACCGGCCCGGGCTGGTCAGGGAGCGGCGGTTCATGGGTTAACCCCGAAGATTCGATGCAGCACCTCGTCGGCAGCAGCACCACGGTGCAAGGGCCAGCGGTATTTGAGAAAGTCCTTCCGGTAGCTGGGCCTCACAAACCCAATCGTCATTCCGGAATGAGCGGAGCGCATGCAGCCGCCCGCAACGAGTGGTTCCGGGACGTGGCCGTGCTGGCATTCCCGACTCCCGCGGGAGCGATCGCCCGATTCGACAATTACGATATCAAAACGCTGAAAGATGTGCGCCCCTACAGCAGCAATAAAAAGGCACCGACCTCTGTGAGAGCCCAGGCCGATTATCCTGAACCTGACCTAGCTAAAGTGATCAACGCCGATCGGGTGATCGACCTGACATCGAAGATGGAATCAGACGGGACCCTTCGCTGGGATGTGCCCGAGGGCGATTGGACGATCATGCGCTTTGTTGCCCGCAGCACTGGCCAGACGACCCGACCTGCACCGCGGGCTGGGCATGGTTTCGAGTGTGATAAATTTAATGCCGATGCCTACCGCCTCCACTGGGATAATTATCAGGGCAAGTTGCTGAAAAAGCTGGGGCCTCTGACGCCGGGCAAGGGCTTGACGACCATCCATCTCGATAGCTGGGAGATGAGTTCGCAGAACTGGAGTGCCGCCTTTTGCGAGGAGTTCACCAAACGCCGTGGGTACGACCCGCAACCTTACTATCCGGCCTACATGGGCATGGTGGTCGGGAGCCAGGAAAAGACCGAGCGTTTCCTGTGGGATATGCGCAAGACTTCCCAGGAGCTGGTGCTGGAAAATCATGCCGGCGTGATCAAAGGGGTCGCCCATGAGCACGGGTTGAAATATTCGAACGAACCTTACGATATGAACCCGGCGGGTAACATCGATCTCGGTTCGGTTGCCGACATTCCGGCCTGCGAATTCTGGAATCCCAAAAACCGTATCGACTCGCAGTACAGCTGCATCGAGGCGGTCAGCATTGCGCACACGATGGGTCGACCACAGGTGAATGCGGAAGCCTTTACCACGGCCGGTATGACGTATCTCAATTACCCGGGCAACATGAAGAACCAGACCGACTGGGCCTTTGCCATGGGCATCAACGGGATCATTTTCCACACCTTTCAACACCAGCCTCTCGGCAAGGATGTCAAACCCGGCATGACCATGGGGCCCTATGGGGTGCAGTGGCACCGCAACCGGACGATGTGGCACCTGTTTCCCGGTTATCACGACTACCTTACCCGCTGCTCACATCTGCTGCGTCAGGGGGCCGCCGTGGCCGACATCCTCTACCTGACTCCCGAGGGCGCACCCCATACCTTTGTCGCGCCGGAAAGTGCATTGGCCGGCTCCCCGCGCATGAAGGACAAAAAGGGCTATACCTTTGATGCGGTGACTCCCCGCATTTTGAACATGCGCGCTGAGGTTGAGAATGGAAAAATCGCCTTCCCCGAAGGCACCAGCTACAGCGTGCTCGTTCTCCCTGATGTGGAGACGATGACCCCTGGTGCACTGGCCACCATCACCAAGTTGGTGAAAGCTGGCGCGACCGTAATCGGCAATCCGCCGCGCAAATCACCAAGCCTGGTCGGTTTCCCCGTATGCGACACAGAGGTGCAGCAACTGGCTGCGGAGCTCTGGGGCGCTCAGCCAACATCCGAGCGCCGGGTCGGCAAGGGCCGTATTTTACTGAACCCGGAAGTACAATCCGCAACAGCGCAAAAACTATCGTTGTCTGATTCTGGAAACTGGATCTGGTTTAACAAAGGCAATCCGGCGCAGGACGCCGCGGCGGGCGATGTGCATTTTCGTTACAGCTGGGATGTCGGTGATGTGCGTTCATTGAAAGCGGCGGCTGTTACGGCCACGGCCGACAACAGCTTCACGCTCAAGATTAACGGCAAGCAGGTGCTAGCGGGGGACGCTTGGCAGAATATTCAGCAGACGCAGGTGTTGTCTATGCTACGCAATGGCACGAACACAATCGACGTCGTGGCCAACAATGGAGCGACGAATTCGCGGAACCCCGCCGGGTTCATTGCCGCTCTACAGCTGACGCAAGCGGATGGCACGAGCCGGGTGATCGGGTCGGACCCGGCATGGCAGGCCAGTCTTGACGGAACCACTTGGTCGGCGGCAAAGCAGCTGGGCAGTGGAACCATGGGGCCTTGGGGACTTAAAGGGGCCCAATCCAAAAATGGTAAACCCGGACTGTATCCCAAGTATGCCGTCATGGCAGCTGTGTTGAGTGAAATGGGTATCACTGAAGATTTTATTTCCGATGGCTCCATCCGCTACGGGCATCGCCGAACGGAGACCGAGGAGATCTATTTCGTGGCCAACACGAGCGCTAACAAGCTGGAAACCACCTGCAAGTTCAGAGTGCAGAATGGCGTGCCGGAACTCTGGGATCCGATGACGGCAGAAATGAAGCCCCTGCAGGCGTTTACTCATCAGGATAAGATCACATCCATTCCGATGACTTTTGAAGCGTACCAGAGTTTCTTCGTGATCTTCCCCCGCGGCGATGCCGAAAAATCATCGGCATCATCAGGTGGCGCGAACTTCGTTGATGCCGTACCTGTTGCGACTTTGGAAGGCTCGTGGGAGGTCGCGTTCGACCCGAAATGGGGTGGGCCGGAGAAAATCCAGTTCGATGCATTGCAGGATTGGACCACGCATTCCGATAAGGGGATTCGTTATTATTCGGGTTCCGCCACCTATCGCAAAACATTCGATCGCCCCGTGGGATTGGGAACTGATGCAAAAGTCTATCTCGATCTAGGAACGGTTCGCGACATCTGCCGCGTTCGTCTGAACGGGCAAGACCTGGGCATTCTCTGGGCAGCGCCGTGGCGGGTTGATATGACCAAAGTGCTTAAAGCTGAAGGCAATCAACTTGAAATCGAAGTGGTCAATCGCTGGGTCAACCGGCTGGTAGGCGACCAGCAACCTGAAGACAAGAACGTGCGAACGCTCAAATGGGAATCGGGGTTGTTGTCCGGCAGATCCTATAAAGCTGGGCGCTACACCTACACCACAAAAAATCCCTACAAGAGCGGGACGAAGCTGTTGCCCTCCGGACTCATCGGTCCGGTACGCATTCTTGGTGTCCAGAAATAAGCCGTAAAGCCGCTGAAGGAAACGCTCAACGATATCTGAAACAAACAAAGGAATCACAAATATGAAAGCAGGAATATTTTCAATCGGACTCGATACTTACTGGCCGCAATTTGACGGCTTACTCGACAATCTGAACGGCTACCATGCCGAAATCCGCGACCGCATTACGGGCATGGGCACCGAGCTGGTGGATGGCGGCATGGTGGACAATGTCGAAAAGGCACACGAGGTTTCGGCGCTGTTCAAGAAAGAGGATGTCGAAGTGATCTTTCTCTTTATCTCCACCTACGCGCTCTCCTCGACCGTGCTGCCAGTGGTTCAGAAAACCAAGGTGCCGGTGGTGATGCTCAATCTGCAGCCGGTGGCGCAATTGGATTATGAAAAGTTTAACGCGCTGGGCGACCGCGGCGTTATGACCGGCGTCTGGCTCGAGCATTGCCAGTCCTGTTCCGTGCCGGAGCTGGCCTGCGTCTTTAACCGCACCGGCATCGACTATCACGTGGTGACCGGCTACCTCCAGGAAGAGGCCGCTTGGCAGGAGATTCGCGATTGGGTGGATGCGGCCAACGTGGCCGCCGGCATGCGCGAAAATCGCGTCGGCGTTCTCGGCCACTACTACTGCGGCATGTTGGATGTCTATTCCGATTTGACCCAGCAGTCGGCCGTCTTTGGCAACCATTTCCAACTATTGGAAATGTGTGAGGTATACGAACTGCGCCAGGCCGTTACGGACGAAGAGGTCGCCACCAAGGTGGCTGAGTTTAACGAAAATTTTGATGTAACCGCTGAGTGCGATCAGGCCGAAATTGAGCGCGCCGCCAAGACCTCGGTCGCGCTCGATAAGTTGATCGAAAAGCACAATCTCGGCTCGATGGCCTACTATTATGAAGGTGCGGGCGAATATGAAAATATCGTCACCTCCGTCATCGCGGGCAACACGCTGCTGACTGGTCGTAATATTCCGGTCGCGGGCGAGTGCGAGGTGAAGAACGTGCAGGCCATGAAAATCATGGATCTCTTCGGCGTCGGCGGCTCGTTCTCCGAATTCTACCTCTCCGACTTTGTCGACGATGTCGTCTATCTCGGCCACGACGGTCCGGCACATTTCGCGATTGCCGAAGGCCGCGTCGCGCTCGTCCCATTGTCGGTTTATCACGGCAAGCCGGGCAAGGGTTTATCCATTCAAATGACGGTCCGGCACGGCCCAGTCACCATTCTTTCAGTAGTGACGCGCCGCGACGGCTCCGTCTTTCTGCAACTCGCCGAAGGCGAATCGGTTCCCGGCCCGATTTTGCAGATCGGTAATACCAACAGCCGATATAAGTTCGAGATCAGTGCCAAGCAGTTCATGAACGACTGGTCCAAAGGCGGCCCCGCGCATCACTGCGCGATCGGCGTCGGCCATATCGGCGACAAGCTCGAAAAGCTCGGCGCGCTGCTCGGCATCGAAGTCAGCCGGGTTTGTTAGGGCACATTAGTGTGTAATAGAAAGCATCATTGCCGTCCATTAATCAATCCAAAAACTCCAAACTCCAGCCGGCTGGTCTCTTTGGCCCAGTAGGTTTATTTATCGAAATGATTAGGTCTAAAAGCGAATATAGCATGAAGAAACGAAATGATTTAATAAGTTGGATGTGTGCGGCAGTCATTGCGGCAACCCTTCCACTGTCCGCTAACGCAAACGCGAAAGACAGTCACCTGAAACCTTCCACTGATTTGACGGCAAGTCCCTTGGAGCAATCGTTCAAAACTCCGCCCGCATCAGCTCAAGCCTGGTGTTACTGGTGGTGGTTGAACGGGAACGCCAGCAAGGAGGGAATCACCCGGGACTTCGAGGAGATGAAGAAGCAGGGCATTTCCGGGGCACTCTTATTTGATGCGAAGACGGGTGGGGATAAAGTTCCGCATGGGCCGGCTTTTATGAGTGCGGAATGGCGTGAACTTTTCAAATTCGCGGTGAGCGAAGCCGATCGGCTGGGCATTACCTTAACGGCTAACATCTGCCGCACCTGGAATGCGGGTGGGCCCTGGGTGACCCCTGAACATGGAGTCAAGATGGTCACCTATAGCGCGAGCCAATTCAAAGGACCGGGAAAGGCGAACATCGTCTTACCGAAGTCCCAGGGAAGAATGCGCTACTACCGCGATATCGCAGTCTTGGCTTGCCCACTTCCGGACGGC
Organism: Oceaniferula sp.; assembly: GCA_965656385.1. Classification (GTDB taxonomy): domain Bacteria; phylum Verrucomicrobiota; class Verrucomicrobiia; order Verrucomicrobiales; family Akkermansiaceae; genus Oceaniferula. The sequence continues at coordinate 1,201 of CBFHKM010000046.1, read as the reverse complement.
TTCTCTGGCAAAACAGAGGTCTGGCAGGGTGATCAAATTGTGGATATCACGCAGTTCATGGATGCCCAGGGGCGCTTGGTCTGGGATGCGCCGGCTGGCAACTGGAGCATTCTCCGTATTGGGTTTCAGGCGACGGGTATGCGCGTTGGCAAAAGCACGGACGCTGTGGAAATCGATCCCATGAGTGCCGAGGCGATGGATCTGCACTTTGCCCATACGGGCGCGAAGATGATCGAGGATGCCGGTCCGCTGGCGGGCAAGACCTTTCAATACCTGCATATCGACAGTTGGGAGATCAAGCAGCCGAATTGGACCGCCAAGATGCCGGCGGAATTCCTGAAACGCCGAGGATACGACCCTAAGAAATGGCTGCCTGCACTTTGTGGTCGGCAGATCGACAACGCAACAGCCACCGAGGCCTTTCTGCAGGATTTTCGGGTTACGGTCTGCGATTTGATCGCGGAAAATTACTATGGTCGGCTGGATACCCTGGCGAAAGAGGGCGGACTGCTGGGGTCTCATTCGGAGGCTGGTGGACCGATTGGTGCCCCCCATACCTACTGGCTCGATGCGCTGAAATTTCATGGCACGACCGCGATTCCGATGGGGGAATTTTGGATCAAAAAATTTAATGGCGCCAAGGTCTCCTACGAGCGGAACCATACGATCAAACAAATCGCCAGCGCGGCGCATATCTACGGCAAGGAGCTCTGTCAGGCCGAGTCCTTTACCGCGTATTCAGACATTTTTGTGAGTGATCCTTATAAGATCAAAGCCGTTGGAGATCTGGCGTTCTGCGATGGACTGACGCGGATGGTGTTCCATCAGTGGATTCATCAACCCGATCTGGAGAGGGTTCCCGGCACATGGTCGCGGCCGAGAGGAAGAACGGACATCGGCACCAAATTCAGCCACACCCGGGCCTGGTGGCCGATGGCCGACGGGTGGTTGAGCTATCTGGCGCGCTGCCAGTACATGCTGCGCCAAGGCAAGTTTGTGGCCGATTTCGCCTACCTTCAGGATGAGCGTATTCCGACGTATGTGGTGAGCCGTCCGGGGGAAACGCCCCAGTGTCCTCCCGGCTACGATTACGACGCACTCAACGCGGAAGTGCTGTTGACGCGAGCTTCCGCCGAAGATGGACGGCTTCGCCTGGAAAGCGGCATGCACTATCGCTACCTCGTGCTTCCGCCGGATCCGG
>CBFHKM010000045.1:0-14140 GCA_965656385.1 Oceaniferula sp. | reverse complement strand
GGACGTTGGATCAACGAGAGCTGGAAGCGCGACAAAGAATTCCCCCACTCTCGCCCGGAGCGCATTTGGAAAAAAGACGATGCCGAGACGATCCGTAACCGCTGCGAGGGAAAAACTGGAACGGTGAGTGAAGAACAAAAGCCTACCAAGCAAGCACCGGCACAGCTCTACGACCTTACCACCCTTCAGCGTGAGGCATCATCTCGATACGGTTTTTCTGCTAAGCGCACCCTGCAGGTCGCACAGGCATTGTATGAGAAATACAAAATGCTCACCTACCCGCGGACTGACTCACGCTATTTGCCAGAAGACTATGTCGGACAAGTCCACAGCACAGTAGCATCACTTTCAGAACAAGGTGGTGAGCTTGGCAAGCATGCCAAGCATGTGGTCAAGGAGCAGCTCATTGTCCCGAGCAAACGCGTTTTCAATAATGCCAAGATATCAGATCACTTTGCGATTATCCCAACAGGTCGCTTTGTCAAACTGGATGAAGCAGCGGCTAAAATCTTCGACCTCGTCACAAAGCGCTTTCTTGCCGTCTTTTACCCACATGCTGAGTTCCTCAACACTCGTCGTATTACCCGCATCACCCACCCAGAAGCCACCGATGCCTTTCTAACCACCGGCAAGATCCTTGTCACCCCAGGCTGGCTCGCCGTCTACGGGCGCGAACCTGGCGTAGCTGCAGGCAAGGATGAGCTCTGTGCCGTTTCCGAGGGAGAATCCGCTGAGGTCACCGACATTGAAGTCAAAGATGACGAGACCAAACCTCCAGCACGCTTTAACGAAGCCACCCTGCTTTCTGCCATGGAAGGCGCGGGTAAGCTCATCGATGATGAAGAGCTGCGCGAAGCCATGTCCGAGCGAGGACTCGGCACACCAGCCACACGTGCAGCCACCATTGAGGGCCTCATTCGTCAAAAGTATATTGAGCGTGACGGCCGCGAGATCCTCGTCACCCGCAAGGGGCTTCGCCTTATTGAGATCACCGACGAGCTGGGTATCGGCTCTCTGGCATCAGCATCCATGACTGGCGACTGGGAGAGCAAACTACGCCAGATGGAGCAAGGCAATCTCAGCCGTGATGAATTCATGGGCGGCATCATTGACTTCACCGAGGACATCGTCAACCGAGCTAAGACCTACACAGCTGAGCTCAAAAACAAAGTATTCCCAGACCTCGCTGCTACGTGCCCCAACTGCCAGGCAGACAAACTCAAAACCACCGACGCTACCTATGAGTGTTATAATCCAGAGTGTGGTTTCAGAATGAACAAGCATATCGCATCCAGGCTCATCAACGAAAAGGAAGCACACGATTTACTTGAAACAAAATTCATCGGTCCGCTGGAAGATTTTAAATCTCGATTCAACCGTCCGTTCGATGCTGCGCTGGAGCTCAAACAAGAGGTCAGCAAAACAGGCAAGAAAGGAAAATGGAAAGTAAGCTTCGTCTTTGATGATGGCGAAAACGAACGTGACGAACTTACCGAAGATCAAGTCATCGCTACCGTAACCACCCCTGTCGGCACAGAGGTAAAAATTTACGAAGCTAGCAAAGCTTGGTATGTCCCCGCTATCACTAACAAAGACAACCCCGAAGGCATCCGAATCTCGCGCACTATTCTTCAATGCGAGATTCCCAGCGACCAAGGCATCCAACTGATCGAAAAAGGTAAGACTAACTTACTGCCAGGCTTCATCTCAAAGCGCACCAAACGTGCCTTCACAGCCTATCTCACCTTCGACCAAGCGAGTGGCAAAGTGGCATTTGAATTTGAGCCACGCAAAGCAGGCAAAAAAGCGGGCAAGAAAGCAGCCAAAAAGGCAGGCAAGAAGAAATAACTACTTCTCGCCAGCGGACATGAAGAAATATACCCAACAAGAAGTCGCGGCGACCATTGATCATGCTGTGTTGAAACCTGAGTTCACCGATGCCGATCTAGAGCAGCATGCTGCCATGTGCATTGAAAATGGCGTATTCAGCATGTGTGTGAAGCCATGTGATGTCAAAGTGGCCGCGGACTTACTCCAGAACAGCTCTGTGAAAGTCTCTTGCGTATTGAGCTTCCCTCACGGGGCTGACACCACCGCTACGAAAACATTTCAAGCACAGCAAGCCATCGAGGATGGTGTCGACGAGATCGACATGGTCATGAACATCGGCAAATTCATGTCGGGAGATTTTGATTATGTCAAAAACGATATTCAGGCGGTGGTCGAGCTCGCCCATCGGCACAAGGTGCTCGTAAAAGTAATCCAGGAAAGCGGCCACCTAACACCCGACCAAATCGCCAAGGCCTGTCAGCTTGCTTATCAAGCGGGTGCTGACTTTGTCAAAACATCAACCGGCTTTGGCCCTGGGGCCGCTACCCCCGAATCTATTAAAGTGATGATCAACACCGTGGGAGACAAGATGCAGGTGAAAGCATCCGGCGGAATCCGCACATGGGACGAGGCGGTTGCCTACTTAGATCAAGGTGTCGATCGCCTGGGCGTAGGCTCAACTGCTTCCCTATTACATGGTGCAGAAGTCGATGGGGCATACTAGGATTTTCATTTGCTACTCGGAGTATGGGATGAATACGCAGCTACAAGCGTCGGTAAAGGCCTCATTAAGCTGCTGGCTCAGAACAAGATTCGCCATAATTTTCAAGAGTCACCGGCACTACAACTTCTCGTGCTAAAATTAGCCACATCGTGCCTATGCTCGGGAAGGGAATTTATTTTTTACCATGGTCACTTCTCACCCTGCCACCAAAATACTTGTCACGAATCCATTTGGGCTGCCAGACGTCAAGTGTGCGGCGTTTGTTCTTGTAGGTGGGTGTGAGTGAAGCTGGCTTACCAACGCGAAGCGGATCGATGTCATTGAGTTGCTCACGCCAATCCTCCATCAACACCTCAAGCTCTTTAATTTTAAATTGATATTTAGAACTCTCAGCCAGATTCACCATCTCATCAGGATCCTCGCTAAGGTTAAAGAGCAACTGGTGATTCACCTTTGGGTACATGTGCAGCTTCCATATTCCGTCGCTAACGGCACGCTGGCTGTTCTGATAAGGCAGGTAGATGGAATCATGTATTTTTTCTTTCTCCCCACGGATCAAGGGCAAAAGGCTGACGGCATCAACCCCATCCGGAGTTTCAATTTTGGCAAAGTCACACAGGGTGGCGTAGAGATCATGAACGTAAGTTTGAGCTGCACTAGATTGAGCTTTAGGAATACCAGGACCACTCACGATCAGAGGGCAGGACATGCTGTGCTCGTAGATGTTTTGCTTACCGAGTAGCCCGTGGCTGCCCATGCCAAGACCGTGATCTGCGGTATAGATGACAATGGTGTTATCCGCGTAAGCTGAGTTTTTTAATGCGTCAAGAATCCGCCCCACCTGCTCGTCGAGCTGGGTCACCAGACCATAGTATTCACAGAGTTGATCACTAACGACTGCCTCTGTTCGTGGCCAAGGGGCTAGGCTCTCATCTCGGCCATGGGTGGTATGCTGCAAGATCTTGAACGGATGCTCGGCAAGGAAGTTCTCTGGCAGTGGCGGGCGCTTGTTATAATAACGCTCACGGTAGGGCTCAGGTGGATTACGCGGGTCATGTGGCGCCATGAAGGCGACATAGAGAAAGAAGGGTTTTTCTGATTTCCTCTCCTCGATAAAACGCACTGCCTCGTTGGCAAACTGAGTGCTAGAGAACGCCTCCGCCTTGCGTTTACTGCCCAGTTTTCCCTTACTCAAATCCTGCACCTGAAAGTCACTGTGATCCGCCATGCCTCCCATGTAGACGGATCGCCCCTCGGAGAAGCCCATATTCAAGGTGCTGTGCCCGTTGTGCCACTTACCAATAACGAAGGGATCGTAACCGGCCTCACGTGCCAGCAGGCCTGGCAGCACCTCGTCGGCATTCCAGTCCGATGCCGGGTTGGCTTTTTTACCTTCTTTCCTGGAGCCTATGTTCAGCCAATGCCGGCCGTTCATCAGCATCGCCCGGCTGGCCACACACACCGCACCACTGAACGAGCCGGCGCAGTAGTTGCGGTGAAAGCTGAACCCCTCCCCTACGAGTCGGTCGAGGTTGGGTGTGTCAATGTGAGGATTGCCGTGAGCCCCGATGGTGTCAGCACGCTGGTCATCAGCAAAAAGGAAGACGATGTTGGGTCGCTTGTCAGCGTGTAGCTGTATGCTCGTCGAGAACATCAGGGCGATGACCATGGCGACTTGTTTCATAGAGTGGTGCTGTTGATTAAGGGCTGGCAGTGAAACGATGGCAATCAGTGCGTTGGGGTAATCACAATATTGCGATACCAGATCGGCTGACCGTGGTACTGCAGACCGAAGTGACCGGTTCTGGGGAGATCCTTGAGCGCTTTCTTGAACTTGTTCTTGGAGCCATCTGGGTTTTTCTTCGGGGTGTCCCAATCATCAACATTAACATCAAGCACCTGCTCGCCATTGAGCACCACGGTGATCTGCGACCCCTTGCAGGTAAGGCTCATCTTATTCCACTCGCCGTCTGGCTTGGCCATGGATTTGGTCGGCTCCTTGGCATCGTAGAGAGATCCAACGATGTGCTTACCCTTGTAGAGACCCTCGGAGGCAATCTGAATCTCGAAGCCACCCTGAACGGGGTCCTTCGGGTTGGTGCGGAAGAATAGTCCACTATTACACTTCACGCTCGTCTTATACTCTAGCGTGATGGTGTAGTCGCCGAAGGCCGCCTTGGACCAGAGGATACCACCCGGAGTCTCTGAGGTAGTGAGCACGCCGTCCTTGAGCACCCATTGCTTGTTCATGTTGAGAGCTTCGGTCGTCAGTAATTTGGTTTTGCCGCAGCCATGGGCGTCAGCCACGGAGCTTGAGGCAAGGAGGATAGAGAGGCAGCAGCAAGCGGTGATAATATTGGATGTTAGCATCATGGTTGTTTAAGTTTGTGAATGGTGTGGTGAATGGCAGCCTTGAGTGGCCGCCCATCCTTGGTTTGGATGTTGTGATTGAGTTCGAGCATGTGCGCCGGCACCAGAGCGTCGATGGTGATTTTGACAGACTTGCCGTCATCGAGTAGCTCCGCCTCTGTGACCTTTAAGCTAGTCCAGCCCTTTTTCTTTCGGCCCAGTGGCTTGTTGCGCTGGTTAATGTGAAATTCCTGGCTGCCGTATTCCTTGCACCAGTAAATATCGGAGGCCTTGAGTGAGTAGTTCTCTGCAAGGTTGGCACTCGCCGGCTCGAGGGTCTCTGAGAAGCGTAGAACAATGCCATCGGTCTTGATCTCAAGCCCGGTGGGCAGGTCGATCGGCTTGCCGGTATAGCGCACTCGGTCAAAGCTGCTACGATGCCCAGCGTTGGTCTGCCAGCCTTTGAGCCCCATCACGTAGAGCTGGCCGTCGCGCTCGTTGAAGCGCATGCGCATATTGCTGGAGTTGAGCTGCACAGGAATCTTGACTACCCCGCCCTGCATCTGGCCCTTGATCTCCTCCTTAAGAACTAGGTAAAGTGTGCTCTTACCGTAGGAACCGTGAAGTAATTCCCCCTTGAGCGGGCCCCAGCGATCGCTGGTCACCCAGACCTGGCCGCCACCGGAGTTGTCCACCTTCTTCGAGAACCAGGCCAGCGGCTTGGGCTCTTCCGAAGCTTCACGGTGTTCCTCGCGTCCGAGCCGAAGCTCCTCGTTAAAGGCGGTGCTCTTAAGCTCAGCACGTTTGTCGTAGGAATCGACAACACCATAGAAACCACCCTCTTTAATCCAGTTCAACGGGCTACGCGGCACGTAGGTTCCCTCGTTATCCCCCGAAGTGACCTGCCCATCCGGGCTAATACCAATACCGTTAGGAGCACGGAAGCCACTGGCGTATTTACTCAGCTTGCTACCGTCCTTGCTCACCTTGAGAATCGTACCGTGGTGTTCCCCCACCCGCTCAAAACCGCGGCCACCACTTCGCACGGGCATGCCGAGGGCGAAGTAGAAGTTCCCTTCCTTGTCAGTCACTAGATCAAACGCAAAAGCATGGAAGCCGCTGGTCAGCTGCCAGTCGTTGTTGAAGTTCTCATAGTAGTCCGCCTCACCATCCTTATTGAAATCGTGGAAACGCGTGATCTGATCATCACTCACCGTGTAAACCTTTTCATCGACAATCTTGAGTCCCAGAGGCTCGTGAATACCACGGGCAAAGAGCTTCCACTTCAGGTTCTGCAGGGTTTCATCGACATTCTCAACAATCCATACATCGCCGTCCCAGGTGCAGACCGCGGCGGTCGTGCCATCGGCAAAGAAGTCAAAGGCTGCCACGCGCAGGGGCCCCGTGTAGGGGTTCTTATCCGGCAGACCTACTCGGTCCACCACATAGGCACTAGCAGAATCCTCGGCCACTTCTCCCGTGGCGCTGATGGTTTCTGGCCACTGTGCGGGGCCTCCCTGGCAGAGTGCAGCCAGGGAAATATCACTTGGGGAGATTCCTACAAAGTCTGCTCCCTCAGCATAGAGGATTTCCATGGTCTGGCTACTGCTACCCGCAGGGATTGCCAAGCGAGCCTGCCCATCCTGCAGAGAAACTGTTGCACCATCGGGTGCGTCTAGCACATGCACATGCGCCTCACCCAGGCGCAGGGTCATAGCATCAACCTGCTCTGAATTCGCCGGAGCATCGGCGAGTACTAAGGTCAGCGGCTTGTCATGGCCTGCCAGCTCAATGAACCGTGCGATCACCGCCGGCTCGTCCTTGTTCGACTTGAGGAAATAATGCTCGAGCACTTTGGTCTGACCTACCGTGTAGTGGAACACCACTTTCTCGCCGCTACGATAAGCACCCTTGAAGTGCGCCCAGTCCTTGGGCAAAGGCCCCAGAGGCGGGTAGTGGTTTGTCTCACTGAGGCGCGGGTCGCTCATATTGCCATCCGCTGAGGACCAGCCCGGCACCGAGCCGGTCGATGTAAGTGGCGGCACGGAGAAAGAGGGAAAGCTACCATGGGCACCGGTGAAGGGAAGGCCCTCGAACTTGATGCCCCCGTGGTTGAAGGTGGCGGCAAGGCGCATGGTGTCGGTGTCAAAGACCACCCCCACGTTACCATCTTCGGAGAGAGGTAAGGCGTGAGCGCGGAACACGTCATTGTTACCGCGTGAGTCCTTGCTAATCCTAAAGGGAGCACCAACGAGCGTGCCGTATTGCTTCGGGATGCCGACATCGTAGAACTTGCCATACGGGTTGATGATATCAGCGGCCTTTTCCCATGGCTTGGGATCCCAAGCGATCGCCTCGTAGGCTGCCTTGGAGTGGCTGAACTGGCTGGCGGGAATTACCGGCCGGTTGCCCCCAGGAGGTCTCCAGGACAGGGTGCATCCCTGCTCGCCGGTTAGCTCGAGGTAAGTGAGCTCGATCTCATGCTGACCGGCACTAAGCTCAATCTTGCCACCACTTTCCGAGTAGCTGCGGGGCCCCCAAGAATTTACCACTTCCTTGCCATTGATCTTCAAAAGCGCGCCATCATCCGAGGCGACATAGAAGTTGTAGGTGCCATCCTTGGGTGCGGTGATCGTGCCGCGCCAGCGGGCAACGAAACGATCACTGAGCTTGAGTCCGTAGAATCCCTTTTTGGTCTTGGCAAAATTTACCTGAGCATCGACACGTACGAGCCATGGCTTCTCACTAGCGGCAATGTCGGGAGAAATAGCCATGCCATCGCGCAGACGGAAATACTCGCCGATAAGCCCAGGAGCCATACCGACCTGAGTCTTGCCGGCGATATCACGCAGGTAGTTGTAAATCGCCTCAAACTGCTTGTTGGCATCTCCGTCGTAATACTGCTTCAGGGGTGACACCCCATTGGTGGCGTAGCGCGGCATGATCGTCGCCGCATCAAAACGCTGCGGGTAATGCATCCACTGATCGTAGTAACCAGGGCGCAGCCTCTTAGTAGCCAGTGCCAGATTCGGGCCAGCCCCCTCAAACACCGCCTTTGCAGCCTGATTACCGAGTGCGTGGCAGGCCTGGCAGGAGAACCCCTGCTGACCAACGAGTGTCTTGCCGGTGTTGATACTCTGGGCTTCAGCATCCTTTGGTTTACTGTGTTTGTCGCTGTGTTTTTCGCATACCCCGTAACTGTGCGCGAACCCGTGGGCGAGAGCTACTGCGCGTGAAGGCCATGCTGGCATCCTAGCCTGCAGCCACGGGCGCGTCTTCTCTGGCAAGCTCCCAGCAAACAATCCCGCCATCCAGTCAGCACGCAGCTTGTGGCCGAAGTGATCCAGCATGGGTAGTTTCTCCGGTCCTTGGGAGTGGGCCTTCGAATCAGTGATGTCAATGTGGGCAACCTCCTCAACACGCATCATACGACCAGCATCCACACCATCGCGGCTGTGGCATGCCATACAGTTGAGGGATTGAAATTGGCGATGGGCGTACTCAGCCGAGTGATCTTGAAGCAGGGCCTTACTGAGCTTAGCGGAATTGACCTTATCCAGAGCTGTCAAATCAGTAGAGAAGCTTGGTGCTTTTTTCTCGGGGCTGCTCGGTGCCAGACAGCCACTCTTGGCTCCATGGGATGTGGCTTTGAGCATGCTTGTGAGGCTGCTGAACTTGGCTTGGTTCTGGTGCCCAGGCGCATCGTGACAGTTCATACAGCCAGACTCAACAAGTAAGGTTTTGCCTGTTACGGCATCCCCCTTGGGGAGCGCTTTTAACTCAACTTGCTTTTTCAAACTCGTCAAGAAAGCAGCGAGGTCCGCAGCCTCCTGATGGCTGAGCTTGAAGTTCGGCATACGCGTTGCCGCGTGATGCTTGCCTGGGTTTTCCAGGAATGCGGTAAGTGCGTAACCTTGATATTTCTTGGAGATATTCACCAGCGGTATCCGCTCGTTGCTGCCTGTCTCATTCATGTCATGGCAGGCGTAACAGTTCAGAGCCTTGTAAAGCTTGGCACCTGACTCCTTGTTACCTCGGTTGCCAGCCGTGGGCTTCTCAGCCTTTAGTGTTGCTAGGTAAGCGGCAATATCCGCTGATTTTTGGCTGGCATCAGCCCCGTGAAACAAGGCCGGCATAGGAGTCCCTGGACGATGTGTATGCGGGCTTTCGATCCAGCGTGCCACCCAACTTTCATTCAGCCTGCTGCCGATTCCTGCAAGCGAAGGCCCCATCTCACTTGCCTCTGGCAGAGCGATGTGTTGCTCGCTCTGGTGACAGGCGTTGCACCTGTTCTCTGTGATGAGTTGGCGCTGAGCACGAACGAGACTATGCTCTTTGCTAGGAAGTTGCGTGGCCTGCTTGAGAGCAGTAGTGGGAACAGGCTCCCAGCCAAAAGTGGAGGATTTCCAGAACCAGCGCAACTGGGCCACTCCGGACTTGGGTGGCGTCAATGTGATGCTCACCGAGTGGACCCCTGCGGCGAGTGTCATCGACGCCGAGGTTTTGTTCAGTTGAGCAAGCAAGTCCACACTATCGATTTGCAGTGAGCCCATGCCCGCGCCGCGAAGTTCAAAGTGATAATCGTCCTTAGCTGGCACCACCAGTTGGGTCTGCCAGCGAGCCTTCCAAGCCGTGCCCGATGGCGTGAGTGCTGATGGGGCTGCATCCCCTTTGCCATAGAAGGCGGGCAAACGGTCCGCCCTGCTGTCGAGAACTTGTCCGCTGCTGGCATCAAGAAAATCGGCAGTAACAGGCAGCGTGGCTTGATCTTGTGCTTGAACAAAACCCGACAGCATGAAGATAGCGGCGAGTATGTTATTGAAGATTGTATTGTGTGTCTTACCTGTATTGTTGGAGTTCATGCAATGCTATATTCGTGTGAATCAATACTTATACGTAGAGGAATGCGCGGTTTTGCCGAGGAAATTATAATTACTGGTTTGGATCTTACCCATAAATCACCCACTAAAGATATCATCTCTATGAATGATTTATGCACCAAGGCAAGTCATCGATGGAGTCGGTAAACAAGTTTGCCATGAATACATATTTTGCCTAGTTTCTCATCTATGACGCTAAGCCAGAGACAACGATTCGTGTGTGTCGCTCTTTTTCTGTTTGTTTCAGGATTTTGCAGCCTTGCTTATCAGGTTGTCTGGCTGCGGGAATTCCGGCTGGTCTTCGGAGGATCAACCTTGGCCGCATCTGCCGTGCTTGCTGTCTTCATGGGAGCTCTTGGTTTAGGCAGCTGGATTCTGGGTCGAAAGGCAGACGAGAGTGGCAGGCCCGGCCGGTTTTACGCCATCATCGAAGCTCTGATCGGATTGAGCGTTATTATCAGTCCACTGTTGCTCATTTTTGGTCAAAAACTCTACTACACAACTGGCGGCATTCAATCACTGGGCTGGCTCGCTGTCGCTCTACAAATGCTTATTACCATCCTTGTGATTGCTACTCCTTGCTTCTTGATGGGGGGCACACTTCCCGCTGCCATTCGCCTGATTCAGACAGATCAAGATGAAGTCCGCAGCTCAAGTGCGCTGTTGTATGGCATGAATATTGCCGGAGCTACGGCAGGTGCCTTCATCGTTAACTTCTATTGGCTTGAGGCCTTAGGCAACACCAAGTCGCTGGTAATTGCGGCAGGCATCAACATACTGCTGGCTGCTGCTGCCATCATCACCTTGGCAAGACACCAGTCAACTCAGGCACCACCATCGACCAGCTCCCCGTATGAAAAAGAGCCTAATACCTGGCTCCTCTACTTGGTCACTTTTGTCAGCGGCTTCACATTCTTCGTTCTAGAGCTGCTTTGGTTCCGATCATCCATCCCCCTGCTGGGTGGCTCAGTGTATAATTTCGGCCTTATCCTCGTTGTGGTCTTAGTGGGAATGAGCTTAGGCGGACTACTTTATTCATTGCTCATCAAGTATGTAAAGCCGAGCTACTCATTGTTAGCCATTGTATCTGCACTACTAGCATTCGCCATGGCAGCCCCTTACATATGGGGCGACAGCTTCGTGCGCTTGTGTAAAGTTCTCCAAGCTGGCTACCTTGGCTACCCACTTGATGACAAACTATGGGTATGGTTTTTTATTGCAGGTTTCATCGCACTGCCAGCCTCTCTGATGGCGGGGGTTCAGTTTCCTCTGATCCTATCGCTCGTTGGCAAAGGAAAAAATGGAGTAGGTCAACAAACCGGCCGCGTCTATGCGTTCAATACCACAGGTGCCGTCATTGGATCCATTCTCGGTGGCTTTGTTTTAATCCCTCAACTCAGCATCAATCATACATGGGCTTTCATGGTGATAGCTACCATCGCTGTCACCATAACACTCTCAATCATTGCTATATGGCAGCGCACAAAAATTGGGGGCATCACTGCACTTGCAACATCAGGAGTTACCCTCTTACTGGTTTTTCAAAGCTCAGGTCTCACACCCTATTGGTTACAAAACCCGATTGGCTTTGGTAGAACTTCATTCAAACAGCACCAAACTTTAGTAAACTTCGAAAACGAAAAGCGGGATTTCCATGACTCAACCGTATACCATTATGACGGCCGAGAATGCTCTGGCTCACTTGACCTCAGCAATGACCTCTCACTTCTTAATAATGGAAAATCAGACGGCACAGCACTAAATGATGCTGGCTCACAAGTCATGTGTAGCCTGCTCCCTGCCATTCTCCACCATGGTGAGCCAAAAAATGCATGTGTTATAGGATTGGGAACCGGGATGTCTGCTGGTTGGCTTGCCGAAGTCGAGAGCATCGAAAGCGTCGATGTTTTTGAATTAGAGCCACACCTCATACATTGCGCATCTCATTATGCTTCATTTACTTTTGACGTAACCAATCGACCAAAAGTGAATATCATTCTTGGTGATGCACGTGAAAGCCTGTTAGCACTAAAAAACAAAAAATACGATGTCATCGTATCAGAGCCTTCGAATCCACAACGCGCTGGAGTTGCCAACCTCTACACGCAAGAATATTACCAAACGGTATCTGCAAAGATGAATGCGGATGGCGTATTCTCACAATGGTTGCAATCATATGAAATCAAGCTAGAGAGCGTGCACTTAATTCTCGCCACACTTCGCTCAGTTTTCCCACAAGTATGCATGTATCAAACAATGGGCAGTGATATCGTTTTTATCTGCTACAAAGAGAGAAAGGCACTGCCAGTAAAACCCATACGCAAAAAACTCAATCAACATCCCTACAAACTGGGAATAACAAGGTCATGGGGAACACATTCCATCGAGGGCCTTCTTGCACATAGCGTGGCCAACTCAGCTTATGTCACGAAACTTGCGAGTCGCCTCACTCAAATCAATAAAGATGATCGCAACCTACTCGAGTTCCAAGCCGCAAGGAGTGGCGGCTCTAACTACAAAAACCCGTTACCCATAATACTCGAGGACACTATCAATAAGGGAATGATGGTCGAGGGGCTGGATGCTAGCATCAGCTCAGTGCTATTCGACTACTCGATGGCGTTCACTGCGAAATCACTGGGGAGAAATCCGTCTGCATGGGAGGATGCCTCATGGTTCGACAGCGAAGCCGCGACTCGAAGAGCCAAGCTTTGCAGACAACTCGTCGAAACAGTCAGAAGAAAACCCAACCTTATTTTTGAAGCTCTTAATCCACAAGAAGAGTCAATTTGGGCTCGCGCCCTTGCCCGAGCAGGCAATAAAAAGTGTCTTGAAGTCTGCGAAAATTTTAAAGACCGCATGCCACTGGATTACCGAATCACGCGCATTGAATATTTCTGGGTGTCTAACAACACCGTATTGGAAGACCTCGAGATCGTCGAACTACTCAAAGCACTTAGAAACACAACCTGGCAACTACCCAACTTCTTGGATATCGAAGTTTGCCTGAAGATGATCAACGAGAGGCTAATCAAATCAAAAGATCGACTCAAAGGGCGTGAGACCGAAATGCTCGCACTCATCGCAAAACCTTTCGACACCGAATTGATGAACAACGAAAGGTTACTCCTTCGTTACAGCCTAGCATCCCGTCTAGAAAATGAGGCCCTACTACCAATAATGTTAGAAATGGAGCCGCACTTCCCACTAGGCAACAGAAAAATACTAGCAAAAAGGCTAGAAGTCTACCGCGAGCTCAAGCACCCCAACCTACCTCAAGCTGAGCAAGATTGGGATTTCTTCACCAAGTGGAACTAACTACTTTCTGGACTCTGCTGGGCAGCCGCTTAAAGACCGGCTTCAGCCTTACGTGCCTTTTCAGCGCGCTTGCGTTCGTGCGGATCAAGGATACGCTTACGTAATCTCAAGTGACTTGGCGTTGCCTCAAGAAGCTCATCACCAGCAATATATTCAATAGCCCGCTCGAGTGACATCTTAATGGGAGGCGCTAAACCTACCGTAATCCCCTTAGTTGCAGAACGGTGGTTGGTAAGACTCTTTGCCTTGACCGGGTTTACCGGAAGATCATCCTTGCGTGGGTTTTCACCGATGATCTGCCCTTCATAAACTTCATCACCAGGAGCCACAAAAAGTTTACCCCGCTCCTCAAGAGGCAGCAGCGAGTAGGCCATCGCGGTGCCCGTGCTCATGCTGACTAGAGTTCCCGTATTGCGCGTAGTAATCTCACCACAGTGTGGCGCATATTCCTTAAACAAGTGAGACATGACGCCGTGGCCACTGGTAAGGTTCAATAGTTCAAACTCAAAGCCAATCAGACCACGTGTGGAAATAGTTGCCTCAATCGTCGCACCGTGGGCATTGCTACCCATATCTTCGATACGCGCACGGCGGTTGGCCAAAGTTTTCATCACACCCCCTGTGTATTCTTCTGGCACCTCCACAAAGAGGGTCTCAAAAGGCTCCTCGACTCCGCCGTTTTCTCCTTTTTGGGTAATCACCATAGGGCGTGAAACAAGCATCTCATAATCTTCACGGCGCATCGTCTCAACCAATACCGCGATCTGCATCGCTCCTCGAGCAGCAACCTCAAATACCCCCGCTTGATCGGTATCCGACACCTCGATCGAGACGTTTGTTTTTACCTCACGTAACAGGCGATCACGAATAGCACGTGATGTCACATGCTTACCCTCACGGCCTCCGTATGGGCCGTCGTTAATGGAAAACTGCATCTGCACAGTGGGTGGATCAATCGACACAAAAGGAAGCGCCTCTGCTTCAGGATCAGCTGAGAGCGTCTCGCCAATATCGATATCTTCAAATCCTGCCACGCCAA
>CBFHKM010000044.1:0-14242 GCA_965656385.1 Oceaniferula sp. | reverse complement strand
GCATCGCCCGAGTACGGTTGAATGGTAAGGATCTCGGTGTCGTCTGGACGGCGCCTTGGCGTATTGAAATCACGGATACCGTCCGCCCCGACGGCAATCAGCTCGAAATCGAAGTCGCAAACCACTGGCTCAACCGAATTATCGGCGACGAGAAACTCGCGCCAGAACAGCGTTTCACTCAAACGAACGTGGGATCCAAAAATTCCAAACTCCAGCCGGCTGGTCTGTTGGGCCCGGTATCCTTATTAATCGAGAAGGATTAGGACTAAAAAGGAACAAAATATGAAGAACCGAAGTGATTTAATAAGTTGGATGTGTGCGGCAGTCATTGCGGCAACCCTTCCAATGTCCGCTTATGCAAAAGTGAAGAAAAGCAACCCGGCTCCCTCCACGGGCATGATGGAAAGTCCCTTGGAGCAATCATTCAAAACTCCGCCCGCGTCCGCGCAAGCCTGGTGTTACTGGTGGTGGTTGAACGGGGTGGCCAGCAAGGAGGGAATCACCCGGGACTTCGAGGAGATGAAGAAGCAGGGGATTTCCGGGGCACTCTTGTTTGATGCGGATTCGGGTGATCATGGAGCTCCGTATGGGCCCGATTATATGGGCTCTGAATGGCGTGAACTTTTCAAGTTTGCCGTGAGCGAGGCCGATCGACTGGGCATTACACTGACGGCCAATATGACCCGGGGATGGAATGCCGGTGGAACCTGGGTGACCCCCGAACATGGAATCAAACAGATCACGTGCCGCGCGAGCCAATTCAAAGGACCTGGAAAGGCCAACATACGCCTGGGAAGAATGCGAACCTACCGCGATATAGCCGTTTTAGCCTGTCCGATTCCGGATGGCTTCTCTGGGGAAATTGAGCTCTGGCAGAGCGATCAAATTGTGGATGTAACGCAGTTCATGGACGCCAAGGGGCGGTTGGTCTGGGATGCGCCGGCTGGCAACTGGAGCATTCTCCGCATTGGGTTTAAGGCAAATGGTAAGCGCGTCTCCAGAAACTTTAAGGCTTCGGCGGGTTTGGAAATCGATCCCATGAGCGCCGAGGCGATGGATCTGCACTTTGCCAATACGGGCGCGAAGATGATCGAGGATGCCGGTCCGCTGGCGGGCAAGACCTTTCAATACCTGCATATCGACAGTTGGGAGATCAAGCAGCCGAATTGGACCGCCAAGATGCCGGCGGAATTCCTGAACCGCCGTGGATATGACCTGACGACATGGCTGCCTGCGCTTTGTGGTCGGCAGATCGACAACGCAGCAACCACCGAGGCCTTTCTACAGGATTTTCGAGTTACCGTCTGCGACTTGATCGCGGAAAACTACTATGGACGACTGGATACCCTGGCGAAAGAGGGCGGACTGCTGGGGTCTCATTCGGAGGCCGGTGGGCCGATCGGTGCCCCCCATACCTACTGGCTCGATGCGCTGAAATTTCATGGCACGACCGCGATTCCAATGGGGGAGTTTTGGATTAAGAAATTTGATGGCACCAACGTTTCCTACGACCGAAACCACACCATCAAGCAAATCGCCAGCGCGGCTCACATTTATGGCAAGGAGCTCTGCCAGGCCGAGTCCTTTACCGCGTATTCAGATATCTTTGTGAGTGATCCTTATAAGGTCAAAGCCGTTGGAGATCTGGCGTTCTGTGATGGGCTGACGCGGATGGTGTTCCATCAGTGGATCCATCAACCCGACCTGAAGAGGATTCCCGGCACCTGGTCCATGGCTGGTAGAAAAAAAACGGACGTCGGCACCAAATTTGGCCACACCCGGGCCTGGTGGCCGATGGCCGACGGGTGGTTGAGCTATCTGGCGCGTTGCCAGTACATGCTGCGCAAGGGCAAGTTTGTGGCCGATTTTGCCTACCTTCAGGATGAGCGTATCCCAACGTATGTGGTAAGCCGTCCGGGGGAAACGCCCCAGTGTCCTCCCGGCTACGATTACGACGCACTCAACGCGGAAGTGCTGTTGACGCAAGCTTCCGCCGAAGATGGACGGCTTCGCCTGGAAAGCGGCATGCACTATCGCTACCTCGTGCTTCCGCCGGATCCGGATGCGATCCTCACGCCTGCGACTCGCAAGAAAATCAAAGCGCTCGCCGAGGCCGGCGTGCAAGTCATTGGGCCAGGCTACCTCAAGGGCACGTTGGAAGACATCCTCAGCTCGGATGGACTGGTTCCGGCTATCGAGTTTCGCAATGCATCGCCTAACGCTCGTTTTGAGAAGATTCATCGTCGCGATGGGGAGGCCGAGGTTTTCTTTATCAGCAATCAAGCCCATTCGACAGGCTCAGGGCAGGCCGTCGAAGAGAGCCATGCCGATGTCATCTTCCGCGTTTCAGGAAAGCAGCCCGAACTTTGGAACCCGGTAACGGGCGAAAGACGAGAGCTACTCGAGTGGAGCGAGGAAAACGGCCGCACGGTGGTGCCCATGACCTTTGCGGCAAAGGAGAGCTGTTTCGTGGTGTTCCGAAAGCAGGTTCAAACCAAGAAAACGAGTGGTGCAAAAAACTTCCCCGCGCTGACAGCGCTCAAAGCGCTTAGCGGCCCTTGGCAGGTTGCGTTCGATCCTAAATGGGGTGGCCCTGAATCGATCGTCTTTGATGAACTGGTCGATTGGACACAACGGCCCGAAGCAGGCATTCGCTACTACAGTGGAACAGCCACGTATCGAAAGAACTTTGACCTGCCTGTTTCGACTTCCGAACAGCCTGTTTACCTCGACCTCGGAGCGCTGAGTTGCATCGCCCGAGTACGGTTAAATGGCAAGGATCTCGGTGTCGTCTGGACGGCTCCTTGGCGTATTGAAATCACGGATGCAGTCCTCCCCGAGGGAAATAAGCTCGAAATCAAAGTCGCAAACCACTGGCTCAACCGAATTATCGGCGACGAGCAACTTCCGCCTGAACAGCGTTTCACCCAAACGAACGTGGAATCCAAAAACTCCAAACTCCAGCCGGCTGGTCTGTTGGGCCCCGTTCGGATTATGACGATCGATTAACTCCAGAGCTACTAACAACAAGAGAGAAGAACGAGTTGCAGCGATATTTGATAGCACGCCTTACAAGAAACCGTTGCACCAAGGAAAATGATTATGAATAAACGATTGATTACGGGGATGATACTTTCATTGAGTATCGGAAGAGTATTTGCTGCTGAAAGTGTGGAGCCGGTTGCTGGTCCCTCCACTGGTTTAATGGCAAGTTCCTTGAAGCAATCGTTCAAAACTCCGGCCTCCTCATCAGAGGTTGAGGATTCGCTGGACGAGATGTTTATAGCCCCGCCTCAGATTGCCAAACCGCAGGTATGGTGGCATTGGATATACGGGAACATCACCAAAGACGGCATCACCAAAGACCTCGAAATGATGAACAAGCTCGGAATTGGCGGTGTCACTCAATTTCACAATGCCTTTGATAATAAATGGAGAAAACGGCCGGCATCCCCGCGCGGCCCGATTCGATTTATGAGCAAAGAATATCGGGAGATGGTCAAGTATTCGCTCGAAGAATGCCATCGCTTGGATATGACGATGGGGCTTCAGATTTGCGATGGATTCAGTCAGACAGGCGGCCCGTGGATCAAGCCGGAGCAGGGGATGAGGAAACTTCAGTGCACGGTTCTCACTGTCTCAGATGGCAAACCGTTAACCTATAAAGTGCCGAATGACACGGTGCGGGTACTGGCCTATGCTAGTAAGGGTATTGAATTACCAGCCCGCCCGAAAATGTATGGCCCGAAAAATCCGTATCTAACGAATGAGAACCTCTCGTCAAAAAAGAGTCTATCCAGCAAAACCTATATCGACCTTAGCTCGAAACTGCAAAGCGATCAATCATTGCAGTGGACTGCCCCCCCAGGAGATTGGACGGTTCTCGTTTTTCATCACACGCTGCACAAAGCAACCAACCATCCGGCGTCACCAGAGGGGAAGGGGCTGGAGTGCAACAAACTGGACAGCAAGAGCGTGGATATTGTTTATGACCATGTTGTCGGCCCCTTGATTGAAGATGCGGGAGATCTGGCTGGAAAAACACTCCGGCACGTCCTGATCGACAGTTGGGAATGTAAGTATCAATCGTGGACGAAGGGATTTGCCGCCGAATTCAAAAAACGACGAGGATATGACCCGACTCCCTATCTTCCAGCATTGGCCTCCATTCCGGTGAACAGTGTTGAGCTTTCCAATCGTTTCTTGTGTGACTTTCGAGTCACGCTGGATGATCTGCTCGCCGATGAATACTACGGGCATATACGTGACCGCTTGCACCAAAAGGGCATGCAGCTTCACGCCGAGACGCTTTATGGCTGGGCACAGATGTTCGGCAATCCGATTCGTCTGTACGGCATTTGCGATGTGCCGATGAATGAGATTTGGATGGGTCGAAAAATAGCACCAAAGGAGCGGGCCTATACCGGTTACGCCGCCGCAGCCGGTCATGTGTATGGCAAAAAAATTATCAAAGACGAATCGTTCACGGTCGGAGGGGCGAGAGGCAACTTTAGTTACATCCCCTCAGATATCAAAACTAAAGCCGACTTCACCCTCTGCAGGGGAACCACCAAATTTGTGATGCATACCTCTGTTCATCAGCCGGATGACCGCAAGCCGGGATGGACCCACGGATGGAACGGCGTGAATTTTCATCGCGGCAATACCTGGTGGCCCTTCGCGGAGGGCTTTGTCCACTATCTGGGGCGCTGTTCTGCCATGCTTCAGCAAGGGCTGTTTGTGGCGGATGTCTGCCGTTACGTAGGACATGAAGATACGTATAGCGCGGGATACGGCGAGATGCCGCTTGAAGACTTGCCCGAGGGATATCGTGCCGATCACTGCGACAACAAAGTCCTGCTTGAGCGTATGGATGTAAAGGATGGACGCATTGTCCTTCCAGATGGCATGTCCTATGCCGTTCTGCTCCTGGCCGACAAAAAAACGATGGCCCCTGAGGTCTTAGAGAAGTTGACGGAACTGGTGCGAAAGGGCGCCACAGTCATCGGACCCAAACCCGAGTCTGCACCGGGCTTGACCGGATACCCGGAATGCGATGCAACCGTACGTAAATTGGCAGACACGCTTTGGGGTAACTGTGACGGCAAAACGATTACTGAATCCACGTTTGGCAAGGGCCGTGTGGTCTGGGGCAAAACCCTGGCCGAACTGCTCAAGGAGACGCAGCTACAACCGGATTTTTCCTACCAAACGACTCCCGATCAGAATGCCATTAACTTTGTCCATCGCAAACTGCCTGATGCAGACCTCTACTTTGTTGCGACGGCCGGCGAGGCATGCATCGCTGATTGTTGGTTTCGCATTACGGGAAAACAGCCCGAGTTGTTCGACCCGATGACCGGCAACATCAGTGACATTGCGGTCTACGAAGAAATAGAGGGACGTACCCGCATCCCTCTTGATTTTGAAGCACAGGGATCAAAAATCATCGTCTTCAGAAAGAAATCCAAAGGTGATATAGAATATAGAATGCGTTCCGGTAAACAAGGAAAAGTATCAGGCTCGACTCCACCTAACCCTATCGAACTGGCAGGTTCATGGTCGGTCGATTTTGAACCTGATCGTGGCGCACCTGCTCAAATCACGATGGCGAAACTGGCATCGTGGTCCAAGCATACGGATAGCGGTGTCAGGTATTTCAGCGGCGTGGGAACCTACAAAAAGTCCTTCACCTTGCCTGACGATTTCCTGAAAAAGAATACACGCATCTCACTGGATCTCGGAGACGTGAAAGAATTGGCAGAGGTGCTGGTCAACGGGAAGTCTGCCGGAACGCTGTGGCGGTCCCCCTTTGTCATTGATATCACAGCGCATGTTCAGGCAGGAAAGAATGACCTCACCATCAAAGTCGTCAACACATGGGTCAACCGACTGATCGGCGACAAGAATGTTCCGAAAGACGAAGCGATCTGCCAAATCGTTTCTCCCGATCCATGGTGGTATAAAGCAAATTCTCCACTGCCTTCATCAGGACTGTTGGGGCCGGTTTACATCCGTGCTTCTCAGGTAAGTATGGCCCCTCAGAAATAGATGAATGGGAAACAATCAACAGAAGATCAGAAGTGAAAAAATATGAAGAAATACAACCAAAGAAAAACCAAAATGAGACTTAAATTATCCAGCTGCAAGCGTGCGGCTTTTTTGATGTGGATGCTGTCCCCGATGGCCCCGATGGCTCTGATGGCTGAGCAGGCCGCTGTCACGGTTACGGGCTTACAGTGTGAATACCGGGCCGAACCGCTTGGCATTGATGCGCGGCAGCCGAGGCTTGGCTGGCAGATGAACACGGGTGAGCGGGGGCAGAATCAAACGGCCTATCAGGTTCTGGTCGCGAGTTCGTCGAGCCTGTTGGACAAAGACAAAGGGGATTTGTGGGATTCGGGAAAGGTCACCTCCGACCAGTCCATCCAGATCGTTTATTCGGGCACGCCGTTAGTGTCCGGTCAACGCTGCTATTGGAAGGTGCGGGTCTGGGACCAAGATGGTAAACCGGCTTCATGGAGCACGCCCGCGCTTTGGACCATGGGTTTGCTGAATCCCGATGACTGGAAAGCCGAGTGGATTGGTTATTTTCCGAAGGTAACCGGGCAGAAAGAAGAGAAAAAAGAATTAGGAAGGAAAGCAAAGGCAGCAGAGGATGCAAAGAAGATAACCCCAGCTCCTTATTTTCGGAAGACCTTCACACTCGACGGTCCGGCCGAACAGGCCTTCGCCACTGTCAACGCCCAGGGATACTACGAGCTGTATGTGAACGGCCGGAAAGTGGACGACCATGTGCTGAGCCCCGCGGTCAGCGATTTTTCAAAACGCAACCTGTATATCACGCACGATATCCGTTCCTACCTTAAGCCCGGCACCAATTGCGTGGCGCTCTGGCTGGGACGCGGCTGGTATTCCGAGGAAATCCCCGGCGTCCTGCACTCGGGTCCCATTGCGCGGGCCCAACTCGAAATCAAGACGGATCGGCAATCCCCGGTCCAAGTCGTAACCGACGGTTCCTGGAAGGCTCACAGCAGCCCCCTCACGATTACCGGAATAGCCAGTCACAGCAAACATGGCGCGGACGTTTACGATGCCACCAAGGAGATCCCCGGCTGGAACGAGGCCAGCTTCGATGATGCCGATTGGCCCCATGCGCAGGTGGCCGCTTCCCATCCCGGGGCCGTCACCACGGCTCAGGCGGTGGAACCCAACCGCGCAACCGAGAAAATCACGCCGGTCACCATAGAGGCGATGGAGGATGGCTCGTATCTAGTCGATATGGGAAAAGACTTTACCGGATGGTTTGACATTCGATTCCCAAAGGGAGGAAAGGCGGGGACAGTGGTTAGCATGACTTGCAGCGAAAGCGGGTCCCCGCAACGCAAAGTGGGCCTGAATTACAATCAGCACCCCAAGTACACATTCCGTGGTTCAGGAGAGGAAACGTATCGGATGCGTTTCTCCTATCATGGCTTCCGCTATATACAGATCAGCGGCGCACCGCATCAGCCGGATCTGGAGGACATCACGGGATACCTCCTGGAAACCGATCTCCCGAAGGCAGGACGTTTCAAATGTTCCAATGACCTGTTCAACCGTATCCACGAGATGACGGCCTGGACCATCCGCTGCCTTGATTTGGGCGGAAATACCGTCGATTGTCCGCATCGCGAACGCCTGGGGTACGGGGACGGCCAGGTGGTAATGGAACCGCTTATGTATAATCATTACGGTGCCTCCCTCTACTACAAATGGCATGTTGACTGGCGCGACGCCCAGAACCCCGAGACGGGGGAAGTGCCCAATGTGGTTCCTTTCTTTTTTGAAAAAGCGGGTGGCGGGCCTGCCTGGGGTGGCACGATTGTGCCCATGGCTTGGTATCAATACCTGCAATACGGCGACACCCGTATTCTCGAAGAGGCGCTCCCCAGCGCCAAGGCCTACCTGGCTTTCTTCGAAAGTAAGTCCAAAAATAACATCCTGGAATTTTACGGGTTCAGCCGGCGATGGTCCTTCCTGGGAGACTGGGTTCCACCGGGCGGCGGTCAGGAGACCAGAAACTGGGACGACAAGACTTCGACCCTGTTCTTCAACAACTGCTACCGTCTGTACCTGACTCAGTTGACTGCACGCATGGCCGTGGTCCTCGGGCAGACGGCGGATGCCGAACAGCTCAATGCGAAGATTGAGGAACTGCGCTCACTCCTCCACGAGCGCTTCTACGACCCAGAAACCAAGAGTTATGTGTGTGGAAAACAGACCTATCTGGCGTTTCCGCTGATGATCGGGCTGCCCCCTTTGGAGGAGCGTGCCGCCATCATGGCGCAGCTGGAGAAGAACATTCGCGGTGCGGACAAGGGGCATATTAACGCCGGTATGCTGGGGGGATACTACATGTTCGACTATTTATCCTCCATCGATCGTGACGACCTGATCAGTCTCATGGTTGGACAGACGACCTATCCCTCCTGGGGCTACATGCTTGAACAGGGTGCGACCACCTGCTGGGAGCAGTGGAACGGCCGTTTTTCACGCATCCACAGTTGCTTTGTCTGGGTGGACCTCTGGTTCTACGAAGGGTTGGCCGGTATCCACCGCGATCCCGATACCCCCGCATTCAAGCATACCGTGATCAAGCCCAAGATGGTTGACGGCGTGACTTGGGTCGAATGCCATCATGACTCCCCTTACGGGCGGATCGTCAGCAATTGGAAACGCGACGACGGCAAGGTTACGATGGACGTGACCATTCCGGCCAACAGCACGGCCACCGTCTACGTGCCCGCCCAACAGGCATCCGATGTCCGTGAAAGCGGCAAGAGGATAGGGGAAGCCGAGGGGATCCAATTCTTGAGAATGGAGAACGGACGGGCCGTATACAAAGTCGGTTCGGGGTCTTACAACTTCACGTCCACCCTGTAGAGGCGGAGCAGGTAAGAATGCCGAGAACTATTGTGAAATAGGCCTATCCGTTGCACGGCGACGCGGTTTGCCGCACGCGTGAACGCATACGCAAAAGGAACAAACATGAAGAAACGAAATAATTTAATGAGATGGATGTGTGCGTCAGTCATTGCGTTAACCATTCCAATGTCCGCTGATGCAAAAGCGTGTGACAGTAACCCAGTTCCCTCCACGGGCTTGATGGCAAGTCCCTTACAGCAGAGTAATCTCATGAAAGCACACAACAAGAAACTGAAGGCGACGGGTGAACCCGCGCCTTAGTTCAGACGATCAACCGAGAAATAAATGAATGTGAAAACAAAACAACCCGCCTTATTCGCTATCTGCTGCCTTGTCAGCTTGATGGCTCTAACCGTCGCAGCCGAGCCGCTCAAGCCAGTAAACCTGACTTGTGAAAGTCTCGAAAATCCTATGGGAGTCGATAGCATACACCCTCGCCTGAGCTGGAAGCTCGAGTCGGGCATGCGGGGGCAGAAACAGACCGCATACCGCGTACTCGTTGCGAGTTCGATTGACAAGTTGGATCAAGACATCGGCGATCTATGGGACTCGGGCAAGGTGGAATCTGACCAATCCATTCACATTGCTTACGCCGGCAAGCCGTTGATTTCAAAAATGACGGGCTATTGGAAAGTGATTACCTGGGGCCAGGATGCCAAACCCGGCATGTGGAGCCAATTATCCCGATGGACAATGGGATTGCTCAAGCCAAGCGACTGGACGGCGCAATGGATCAGCGCTTCGTCCGCACCGCTCCCGCCAGCCCCTAATGACAAACTGACCATCAAGAAGGCGAGTTACCAAACGCTGAATGGCAAGATAGCTGTTGATGTGACGGAGATCGTGCGCAAGGAACTTACGAAGAACGGCTCTTTCCAGGTTGATTGCAATGCGCTGGGCGGTGATCCGGCACCGAATATTGTCAAGCAACTGGTGGTGGAATACGTCCGCAACGGGAAACCGGGCATTGCACGCGCTAGCGATTTCAAGCTGCTTTCCCTTTCCAATACCTCCGGCCGCCCCGGCAAGCCGGCACCCCTGTTCCGCCATGAGTTCGGCCTCGCCGCCATTCCGGATTCGGCGTTCGTCACGGTACACTCGCCTGGGTATTTTGAATTGTATATTAACGGCACCAAGGTCGGCAAGGATGTGCTGACACCTGCCGTTTCGAATCTAGAGCACCAGTCTTTCACCGTGACCTACGATGTCAGCCGGCATCTGCTCCCCGGCAAGAATTGTATGGGCCTCTGGCTCGGGGAAGGTTGGGCTGATGGCATCGCCGTTCGCGCCCAACTTAACGCCATCGTGGCGGGAAAACCAGTCACGATCGGCACTGACACCTCGTGGAAGACGAGCAATAGCGGGTTGTACAAGATCGGCGGTCACGTATGGAATGACTTCGGGGGTGAACGGCTCGACGCTCGTGAGAGTGTTCCAGATTGGAGCCGCACCGGATTGGATACCGACTCGTGGAGACCCGCAATTCCTGCTAAAGCTCCAGGTGGAGTTGTCCGTTCGCAACCCTGTCCGCCTAACCGCATCGGAAAGGTCATTCCGGCGGCGGCGGTAACCCTCTTGAAGGATGGCCGCTATGAGATTGATTTCGGGACAAACCTGACCGGCTGGCTGAGGCTGAAAATGCCTGAGCTCCAAGCGGGGACGCTCATAACGATGACCTCTTCCGATGTTCGAAGAGGAAAGAAATATCAAGATTTTAAGCAGGTCAGCGAGTTCATTGCCGGCGGTAAAGCCGGTGAGGTATTCGAGAATAAGTTCAATTACGCTGGTTTCCGATACGTGGTCATCAAAGGTCTGCCGTCGGCTCCTTCGAAGGAAGATGCAACGGCGCTGCTGGTCGAGAGTGCTCTGGAGGAGGTTGGCTCCTTTGAGTGCTCGAACGATCTGTTCAACCGCATACATAGAGTCAACCAATGGACCCAACGGTGTCTCAACCTTGGCGGTTACTATGTGGATTGCCCGCACCGCGAGCGCATGGGTTACGGCGATGGCCAGGTGACAGCTGAAGGTTTTATGACCAGCTTTCGCGCCGATGGATTCTATCGTAAATGGCTACGTGACTGGCGACTCAGACAGAAGCCCGACGGCAACCTGCCGCACATGGCGCCATTCGGCGGTGGCGGTGGTGGCCCCGGGTGGGGAGGGTTTCTCTCAGCGATCACTTGGCAGCATTACCTCTACTATGGCGACAGACGTGTGCTGGAGGAAAACTACGATGCTATCCGCCGTTACGTGGACTACCTGGAGTCACGATGTAAGGGCAATGTCCTGCGCAAGTTCGGAGGAAAATGGGATTTCATTGGCGATTGGGTTCCGCCGCGACGTGGTATGGACACGAAGAACTGGCCAAAAGCAAATGCCGCCGAGTTGTTTAATAACTGCTACCGGATCAACCAAATGCAGCTGTTGAAGCAGATGGCCGCCGCCCTTGGCAAGTCGGCCGACGTGGAGCGTTACAGCAAGCGACTGGTCGAGATACGTCCGGCAGTTCATGCCGCGTTCTACGACACCGACAAACAACAGTACGTGATCGACGAGCAGGCTTACTACGTCATGCCGCTCATGACCGACGTTGTGCCCGAGGCGTTGCGGCCACTGATGCTGAAGAAACTGGAGAAGAATATCCTGATAAAGAACAAGGGCCATCTCGACACCGGCATGTTAGGGACCTATTTCATGATGGAGACGCTGCGTGAGCTCGGGCGGAATGATTTGGTATTCACCATGTTCAACCAGACCACCTATCCTGGATGGGGCCACATGCTGGAAAAAGGTGCGACAACCTTTTGGGAACAGTGGAATGGGCACTGGTCCCGCATTCATTCCTGCTTCACCTCACCGGACAACTGGCTCTACCAAGGGCTAGCCGGTATCCAGGCCGCCCCCGATGCGCCCGGTTTCAAGACTGTCATTATCAACCCCGCCATTGTTGGTGATCTAACCTGGGTCAAGGCCCACCATGATTCACCCTACGGACGGATCGTCAGCAACTGGAATAGAGAGCATGGTCGAGTTACCATGGAAGTCACCATACCGGCGAATTCGTCGGCTACCGTCCACGTGCCTGCCAAGGCGGCCAGTGATGTCACGGTGAACGGTAAAATGCTGACGAAGGCTGAACATGCCACATTCCTGAGGATGGAAAAGAATAGGGCGGTCATACGTGTTGATGCAGGAAGTTATAAGTTTATTTCTACACAGCAGCAGGAACAGCCGAACAAAACACTGAAGGCGACACGGTAAACCGCGCGCCTTATGGCAAACGTTTGATATCAAGAATATTTAGGAAAAAGATTATGACGAATAAATTACAAGCACTGGCCGCCATCGTTTGGGGAGCCTCACTGGCAGTTGTAAATGCTGCCGAACTGAAGGAATCATTTAGCACCCCGCCCGACTCAGCTCGTCCGGGCGTCTACTGGTATTTCATGGATGGCAACATGGACCGGGAGATGATGGAGGTGGATCTGGAGTCCATGCACGAAGCCGGACTGCGCAAAGCGTTGTTTCTTGAGGTCAACATCGGAGTGCCCCGCGGGCCTGTGGATTTCATGAGCGAAGCGTGGCAGGATAACTTTGCCAATGCAGCTAGGCATGCAGATAAACTGGGTATCGAGATCATCCTTGGCACAGGGCCAGGGTGGGCAGGATCCGGCGGACCATGGGTCAAGCCCGAGCAGTCGATGCAGCACCTGTGCGCCAGTTCCATACAGATCAATACACCTGGGCCCACGAAGGTGAAACTACCCATTCCCAAACCGCTTAAACCGTCGAGATTTGCTGGCCTTTCCGGTAATCTGAGCAAGCTTCGCGAGCAATGGTATGCCGACGTGGCTGTCCTTGCCTTCCCAACTCCGGCACCGACACCGGCACCGGACAGGCTGGATGTCAAAGCGTTGCAAAAAACGGATCCTTATTCGATCATGAAACATGTTCTCAGGCAGGTGCCGTCAACCGCCGAGTATCCCGAGCCAGCTGCAGCCTCTGTGATTCAACCGGAGACCATGATTAATCTAACGGGTAAGATGCGACCCGACGGCAGTCTGGACTGGCAGGTTCCTCCCGGCAACTGGACGGTGATGCGCTTTGCGGCACGCAGCACGGGGCAGACCACTCGTCCGGCTCCCGCGGCCGGGCATGGCTTTGAGGTCGATAAGTTCGACGCCAAGGCCTTTGAATTTCATTTTGAGAATTTCCATCAAAAGCTGATAGATAAGATCGGCAAACGCCGCCCGAATCGTGGCTGGACCGCACTGCACCTGGACAGCTGGGAGATGAGCTCGCAGAACTGGACTAAGGCATTTCGTGAAGCATTCCAGAAGCAGTGTGGGTATGATCCGCAGCCTTTTTATCCTGCGTATCACGGGCTGATTGTCGGTTCGCGTAAACAGACCGAGCGCTTTCTCTACGATATGCGCAGAGTCGCTCAGGAGTTGCTACTGGATCAGTATGTGCAGACCATCAAGGATACCGCACACAAGAACGGCTTCTATTATACTAGTCAGGGCTATGACATGAACCCAGCTGGGGATCTGGATATTCTCTCCATGGCCGATATTCCCTCCTGTGAGTTCTGGATCAACAATCATGTTGATACCGTCTACAGCTGTGTCGAGGCGGTTTCAGCAGCGCACACCATGGGCAAACCGATCGTCCGTGCCGAAGCCTTTACCTCGGGAGGCGGCGTCTTTGGCGTCAGTCCCGGCGACATGAAGAACCAGTCCAACTGGGCCTTCGCCATGGGCATCAACGAGTTTATTTTTCACACCTTCCAGCATCAACCGCTGGGCCAAGAAAGTCCACGGCCCGGTATGACGATGGGCGCTCATGGCATTCACTGGCATCGTAATCAGACTTTCTGGCCTATGGTGGGCTCCTACCACGAGTATGTTGCCCGCTGCGGGCAGATCCTGCGCCAGGGCGTGAGTGTATCGGACGTGCTCTACCTCACCCCTGAAGGGGCACCTAGCATTTTCCTCGCTCCCGAAGGCGCTTTGGATGACAGCAGGGATAAACATTCCTACGGATTTGACGCGGTCAGCCCACGCATCCTCATGCAACGCGCTGAGGTGAAAGACGGCAGAATCTCTTTTGATCAGGGGACGTCATACAGTCTGATGGTCTTGCCCAACGTAGAAACCATGACCCCCGAGTTGCTTGAAAAAATCACGGAACTGGTCAAAGCAGGGGCAACCATCCATGGAACTCCTCCCGTGGCATCTCCCAGTCTGATAGGTTTCCCCGAATGCGATACCCG
>CBFHKM010000043.1:7985-14383 GCA_965656385.1 Oceaniferula sp. | reverse complement strand
CTATCATACCAAATTGGTGAAAATGATTACATCAAATCTCGCACCATCATACGTACACAATAGTCATGACACTGAAATGGAAGAGAAATAAACGGGGCTTAACGCTCGTTGAAATGACTGTGATCATTCTCGTTGGGTTAATGGTCGCAACTATATCTCTTACGCTCTTCAACAGTCAATTAGCATCCTACAAAATACTTAAGACTCAAAACTTTCTTATTAGTGAAGCCCCTCAAATCAACAACAGTCTTAACCGCATTATCCCCAGAGCTAATTTCTTTCGCATGTATCGCAATCTGGCAGATGCCAAAGCTGGAACCAATGCAGTCATCACCGATGGAAAAGTAATCGCTCTCAAGTTTCAAGATCCTGCCAACCCAGCTGACAGCAGCTACGGTGTTATAGCATTCGACGCCACAGAGAACGACCTAGACTACTACCATCTCAACAGCATGGCAGAGTTAGCCGTTGCCTCATCAGAGTGGAGTATAAGCACACAACTTGAAAATGTTGTTTTCTCAGTCGAAAGTGGGGTCTTACGCACTAAACTCAGCGGGCCTAATGGCGAAGAAATCACCTACTCGTCAACCACACAACGATGAAGCTCATGAGAAAAACATCAACACTCCAAGCGCAGCAAAACTCACCCGGTTTCGCGTCCTTGTTGACGGTCACCTCAGTGGGGTTAGCCTTATTAATCATCCTGGTCTCAATGTATGAGAATACCATTGTCGCCCATGACGTACAGAAAGTCAGCTTGCTCAAAAACGACTACCAACAACGTGAAGACGCGTTTCTCCGCGCGCTAACCAATATCATTCCTAACAGAGCCATGATGTGCATGCAAGATAACTCCATGAATTCATCTAGTGTTGAGAATTTGCAATGGAAAAGCATCATTAATGACGCCCTTGAGTTGTCAAATTCTCGCCAAGCTCTCTCCCCAGATCTGGCTCTAGCTTTGGGGCTTAACGATTATCGCAGTGGTAACAATACAGATTCCAATCTAGAGCAAGCTACCATCATCAGCGCACTTACTGGAACTACTTCAAACCCAGATGCGATTACCTCAGGAACTAATCTATCTGCGAGCAGCGATTACCCGCCTCCCCTCACTTGTAGTTCAACTGACCAAGCCACTGATACCATGTATCCGGTTATATCTTTCAATAAGAGATATGGTATCGATGCAGAAGGCTGGGTCCAAGCTTCAGTTAATGACTTTCCGTTCTACAACTTAATCAATGCACCTGAAATGCATTTCAATTACCAAAATGGCAGCACTATGATCGCCAAGCATAATTGGTGGGTATTTGAGATGTCTTTCGCAGCTCAAGACGTAAATTTGACACGCGTTGTTTCCCCGAAAAAGAAGTATCTTATTTCACTCTATGAAATCCCCTCCCAGCTTCCGATCAGCGCTTCATCGTTTGTCACTTTTGGCACCCATAGTGATGGAACCGAGTGGTCTGATGTAAGTCTTAAGGGTAGCGTATTTGCAGAAAAAGTGAAAACAGAGGGTGCTTTTTCAACAGATGCTATTGCAGCAAGAAAAGGAGTCGAAATTTCCTCAAATACAGTAGTGAATGGCACTAGCACTGGCGCAAATGGAGCGAATCCATTTGAAAGCAACGCACGAGAGCTGGCCCAAACAGAGGGCAAGACCTTTCCTATCTCGTCATCATCAGATGGTGGACGTGTAACTTTTATACCCATAAACCGTGGGCTTGAATTTTATGATCGCTACACAGGTGACTCCAATTCAAATAGCGACAGCACCAATGCGGTCTCCCCCACCTCATGGGACTATTATAGTATTGGAGCAAAGCAATGCAGTATGCGCCTGGATGTAATAGACGTAACATCTGCAACCGATCAGACCCCGACTGCCATCAAATTTAGCTACTGGCAAGATGATCCCAGTGATGGCATTACCGGCGATTTAGATCTCGTTAGTATTACCTTTAGAAAAAACCCTAACCCCTTCGACCCTAGCGAACAAAATTGGCCCAGTGTGTTTGATGTAGGCGGAGAAAGCTTTCCGTTTCATATCGATAAATCCTATTCTGGGCGCCCGTGTCTTGCTATCTATGCTGAGCGCCTCACCGCATGGCTACAAAACAACAATGCCGGCTATTTCGAAACCAATAAATCTATCTCTGTAAATGTTGATTACATCAATAATGCTGCCATTGCCAAACCGCCTTTCCCTACAGGAGTTGCAGACCTTGCAGTTATGTTGATGGACGCAAAAGACTTAACCGTTTTCACCAAGGGGTTTTCCGTGGTTACGAACATGCGTCTTATATTCACGGATGATATCAACATCACATCAACTACAACACCTGAAGGCATCGTGCTAGCATCTGGAGAACAATTTTACCCGCCGGTATCATTTTTCGCCCCAGAAAAACGATTCGGAGACAGCGGTATCGCGCTGAAGATTGACCTTGATGGCCAACTCGGTTCGCTTGCGAAAGGCAATAGTGAGCCCGTGCGAATCGCAGATCTCAAATCAAGTTTTGCCGATGAAATTATACCCGAGAACATCGAAGCCAACCTAAAGACAATTGATCATCCTGCCGCCCTACCACCCATTAATATGATGAATTGGATGGTCGTTATAAGAGAGATACACCCTAAGTATGATCCAGATCAAAGCTGACCCCATACTAACAACCCTACCGTATCACTCCTTATGGCCGCCGCGTGCTACAGACCTGCGGATACAGATACAGCTCATGAATTTAAGGATTGGAAGTTGATGATTCCTCTACCTTCTGTAGCGGGGAATCCTCATCTACTTCAATAGCACGCGGCCTCTGATTAAGAGTATTCAGCGGCCTGAATGAGTCACTGTGGGTATCAACTCTGAATGACAGCTCATCAATGTCGCGATTACTCTCAGCAATCTGCTCTCTTAGAGCCTTCTGTTCTTTTCGAATAGCCATCAGAATTTTCAATAGCACGAGGTCAGGAGACTTTGATTCCAAGTGCTCCTCGCCTTCCTGAGCCTTGTCATTCGAGCTCTGCTGCACCGAGTCAGCTTCAACACCAATGGCCATACTCATTTCGTTCTTCATCTGGTTCAAAGCATCAGGATGATTTACCAGTAGTTGGCGTTTTAATGCATCTCGTGGAGCTGAAGTTTCATTAGCCCGCCTCTCGGCATCCTGAAAATGATTTATCGAAAAGCCAATGCTTACACCCAGCGCTAGCATCAAAAGAGAGAGTATAAATTTATTCATAGGTAATAGTTTGTAGAAATAACAAGAGTTTCACTTTAACGACCAGTGGAAGGATCATTTGCCGTTGATGGGCTACTCATTAGTGCAAATGCACGCGTGATGATAACCCTGTGCGAGCGAGGTGGCACATTCACCATCGTAAAGCTTTTACTTGTAATACTGAGCTGTCGAATAAGGCCTGAACTCTGATTCAATGCCTGAACACCAGCAACCAAATCAATTTCCCCAGATTCTCTCGATACCCCGATACCATCCGAGCGATAAATCTGATACGTAATGAAATCGTATTCACCCGATATCTGATAATATAAACGCACCTCAATACCATCGCTGAAAACTTTATATTTAACAGGCGATATCATCACTGGCGTTGTCTTTCCACGCTCCACTCGAATCTTCGAGTTTAGTTGGTAATTCCCGATAAGCCTAAACGATGGCGAGAGACCTACTGGACGATCATCAAGCTTGGTGTTATCACCGTAAATTGGTGATAAGGGTATCACAAACACCATCCAATAATAACAAATAGATTTCATAGAGAATATTGCAATGACTTACCCCCCCACATCCCAGAGACCATCATTAGTATCACCCGAGGGGTCATAATCATTACCATTATCATCAAGTAAAATAGGAGGGCACACCGTAACATTCACCTCCAACACGCTGTCATCCAGTGCTTGTGCAGTGGGTAAAGCACTTGAGCCATTCGAAAGATAAGGAATGATCTTTTCGGCCGTAAGTGCACTTGGACTCTCGATGGGGTGCTCAGCCAAATAGGTGCGCTGTGCGTGGTAGACCATCCTGAGCACACGGGAAGCCTCCGAGCCGCGCTGCCACTCTCGATACCCAGACATGGCGAAGAAAGATATCCCAGCCAAGGTCAGCAAAACCAAAATCACCACAGTCATTTCAATTAATGTGAGTCCTGATTGTCGATGTCGCACACCAAAGTACTTGTCTGAATGA
This sequence comes from Oceaniferula sp., assembly GCA_965656385.1. Classification (GTDB taxonomy): domain Bacteria; phylum Verrucomicrobiota; class Verrucomicrobiia; order Verrucomicrobiales; family Akkermansiaceae; genus Oceaniferula. The sequence continues at coordinate 10,166 of CBFHKM010000043.1, read as the reverse complement.
CGAATCATATGTTTATACATTATTACTTAGACTAGCAGTTGCACTGATATTGAAAATACAAAAATATCAAATTGAACTCACATCGGCAGTAGTCAGCCGCACCTGCCGATGAGGATCACATTCCGGATTTAAGATCTTCAACGGCCCCCATAATGGTAGCTCGCAGCTCCTCGTTTTGTGATAGCTTGAAAAATCCAAATGCTCCGACGCATAGCATTATCATGGTGATAAACCTGAATATCCACATATAGGTGAAACTTTTTCCCTCAGGAGCAATTCGCTTGTTATACCAGTTGCCGCCCTCAACCACGTGAACTGCATGCATAATGTGATCATCTTTGAGATGCTTTACCATATTCTCAGCCAGGTGATTGTCTTTAATGATCATTCGGTGCCGGTAATCCCCCCCTTTGTGGTGCTCCACATCTTGAACCTCTACGCCAGCTGGCAGGTCACCTTCCGGAAGCCTAAGCATCAAAATATGAGTCTCATAGATGAAACGCTCTTTAAGCCAACGATCTAATTTAGTGAGTTGCATAAGGGTTAATAAAAAAGTCTACATCGCCTCCTGCATCATCTGAGGCCCCATCATAAAAATAGGCATAAAAGTCCCAAGGAATACTGCTGCAATAAGCAACACCGCAATAATCATTACAACCAAACTAATGAACTGGCTAAAGTCATCCATAAGTTGCTCAGCATCTTCCTCAAACATGTCCGAAAGCATTTGCAGCTGAGTGTCCAGTGAGGCGGACCTCTCACCGATAGCCAGCATGTGGACTACTTGTGGGTCCACCGAGGTGTATTTATCGAACGCAGAAGATAAAGGAACCCCTGACTTCTCATAAACATCTGCAGCCTTGCGTAACTCGTCATAAAATGGCGTTGTCTTTACACTATTTGCCCCTACGCGTAAGGATTTAGCGAGGTTAATTCCATTGGAATAAAGCAATCGAATCGTTGAAAGCAAAGTCATTTGACGAAGGCTCATCACCATTGACTTAACAACCCGGAATCTTGCCATCGCCAAGTTAATAATAGCATTTCTTACGGGATAAGATTTCCATACAGTTAGAGCAGAACCCAGCAAAATCAAAACAACAAGCGGCCATATTTTTTGCACCAGATGGCTTATTTCAAAAGATAGCTTTACCAATCCTTTTGGTTCCATACCCACCATCATCGTTTCCACTTGAGGCACGATCTTGATCTGCGATATGATAAATGCCCCAATCAAAATGGGTATCACAATACATGGCATCATGATCAGCTTTCTGATTTTCTTACGGAAATGGATTTCATTTTTGATCCTCTTGCCTAACTCAGCGAATGCAGTATCGAGCTGACCAGTATCTCCACCAGCTTGAATCAGACCTATTGTCATATCATCAAATCGCTCTGACCTTTTAAATGCAGTATGAACAGGAACCCCCTTGTTAATGTCGCTACATATCTGATGCAGCGATGCAACCATATCCTTATTTGGGTGACCGTGCGCATAGTATTTAATAGCATCCGCAGTACTTATCTGGGCTCTCAGCATTGATGCTAATGAGCGAAACATTTGTACCAGTTCCTTTTTCTTGAGCGGCTTCGTTTTTGCTACAAACAAAGTAGATTTTGGCTTCTCCTTTAATATCTTGTTACTACCGCTCGCGACGGCCCCACTCTGCAACATTGATTCACTCATAATAATACACCTTAATCGTCCGTACTCATGTCAATCATCTTACTGATCGCCGCCAAATCTGTCTTGCCCTCTTTTAGAAGTTTCAAACCATTGTTACGTAAGTTAGGCAAAATACCTTCTTCCTGAATTTTAAGTTCGAGCTCATAAGGCGTTATTTCACCTTTAGATAGCATATCTGAAATCTTTGGTGTAATCGGTATGATTTCCAATATCGCTGTACGTCCAGTGTACCCAGAACCATGACACTCCTGACAGCCATCTGGTGAATGATTGTGAACGAGTTGATTTTTCCAACTCTCATCCAAACCATAGATCATGCGGTCTTTATCAGAAACACCTCTTTGCTCCATTTTGCAATACGGGCACAGGATTTTGATGAGACGTTGCGCACAAGCCGCCTTCAAAGTCTGAGCTATCTTCCATCGTTCGATGCCTAACTGCTCGAAACGCTCAATAATTTGCGAAGCACGCGGTGTGTGGATCGTGGTCAA
>CBFHKM010000043.1:2201-7885 GCA_965656385.1 Oceaniferula sp. | reverse complement strand
ACCTTATGCCCAGTTACCGCCGCTTCGATAGCCAGCTCAGCAGACTCAATATCACGAACCTCACCCATCAGAATGATATCGGGATCACTTCGCATAAAACTAGCAATCATCGGCTTGAACTCAGCCGGGCTGCGAAGATCACAATGAGTGACACCCGGTATCTCATCCTCCACTGGGTTTTCTAGTGTCAAAATATTGACATCAGGTGTGTTCATCTCACGCAAAATTGCATTGAGAGTAGTAGATTTACCTGACCCTGTGGGTCCACTCATAACAATAATACCCGCTGGAATTTTCATCACTTTATCAATGGCGAGAAGTGTTGCACTATCGAAAGCGAGCGAACCTTTTCCTAAAGTCACATCCAAGTGCCCCTTATCAAGTAAGCGCATCGTAATATGATAACCACGATAAGTACGGTGGCGCTCGTAGCGAATATCAATAGGTCGCCTGTAATATGAAATCGTGAAGCGACCCGAGATACCAGGTGTCGTATTACGAATCTCAGCGGGTAGCTTCATTAAATTCAACAGGTATGCATCAAGACGGTCTTTGATCTTCATCGGCAGCTCAGTCTTCTTTCCGATATCGCCGTCGACTCGGTATGCATAGTAGAACACTTCTTTTTCTACCTTAAAGTGAATATCAGAAGCCCTCTGTTTGACTGCACTTGCCATGATAGTGGCGAGGAGTTGAGCCATTGGCTCCTCATAGTCTTTGGTGATATTGAAGTCCTTGATCTTTTCATCAGCCTCGTCCACTCGAATCGCCTCAAGTTCATCACGGCTTGGCCCTGTATTACTGGCAACAGCCTCTATAGAACGGCTAATCTCTGATGTTAGAGTGACAACCTTGACGATTTCCAACTCAGGAAATCGCATAGAAATATATTCATCAGCCGCAGAGTTCCATGGGTTAGCAATCGCCACGATGATCTTGTTCCCATCCACACAGAGTGGAGAAAACCCCCCTCTGGTCAGCACCGATGGATCACACTTATCTAGTAAATCACTCTCACAAAACTCAGCAACTCTCGGAAAGAACGGCATGTTGTTAACCTTGGCAACAGCAGCCATAAACTCGATCTTTGTTACTTTTGCTCCCAGCTGACCATGGTCAATATCCTTAAGGGATTTATCATGATCAACAAGAACCTCCATGATGCGCTTACTTATGAGCGCATTGAAACGAATGCCATCAAATTCAATCATTATTCAGCCTCCTCTCTAAAATGCTTACTGCACATGCTTTGCCATCCAGCATAGTCTAACCTTACAGAACTAATGATTGGTTTCGTATTGTTTTTTTCCAGAGTATACTCAGCGATCATAGGTGATAGCGCATCTACAAAAAATGGATTGATTGATGCCAGAGCCAGAACATCCAGATCCTCTGCATAGGCAACCGGAACGAGCATCAGTCTGCACATCAGTGCGATATCTGGATTTTTCTCATACAGTGAGTTTGGCGCTATCAGTTTGCCAGCAAAAGGTATACGAGTCGGTTGAAATGGAAGGGTTTGGGCCAACTTGGTAGATATAGCCTCAACAGTAGCGTCAAGCATCTCACTACCAGCTGCTGTCAGCCCAGCCAAGCAATCTACAGGATCCGCCCCTCTACCTGCTAACCACTCGGACTTAACCATTGCCGACACTTGAGTGCAATCCTCTGCCGTTGCCAAATTAGTCTGCTGAAGCATGGCTAAAGTCCGAATCAAAGCGTGTTCTAGCGCGACGGGAACCTCCTGATTTACAACCGACAAGCCTTGATTGCGAGTAGGCTTTGTATCATCAGAGGATGACATCTGAGGAAGTAGATCTTGCTCAAGTGGCAATTGTTCATCTCCCTGGTTTTGAGGCTGTATACTCATGGTTTATAATTAAGGTTGAGAGTTCTTTGTCGTAAGAATTGCATTGATGATCATCTATCCATCAATGTTATTCGCCAATATTGTGATTGGAGTTAACGCGGTCGTTTGTCTTTTTGTGACTTTTGACACAAGAGGGATTATACGAAGTAGGAGTCACAACAAAAACCAAACTTGATTTCTCTTTCTGAGACTTCTTTGACTTGAAGAAAAAATTGATCAAAGGAATGTCGCCAAGAATGGGTACTTTATTATCGTCCTTGCTGTCTACTTCTCCATAGAAACCGCCAATCACAAGAGAGTGGCCGTCTGGTATTCTTGCAATGGATTGTATGGTAGCCTCACTGACACGAGGGTAAACATTACCTGATGAGGTCTCTATATTTTCAGTAATCTGCGCATTTCGAGGACGCATTTGCATTCTAATCGTGCCATCTGGTAACAAGCTCGGTGTTACTGAAATGGTCACTCCAATTTCCCGAGTCGTCTCAGGGTCTGTTGAATCAGACGTATCGATAGTATAACGAACTTCCTCAGCCGTATTTTGACCTGCAGTGGTATCTGATACCGTTTGCGTGATAATTGGAACTCGATCGATGAGTGAGATCGACGCTTTTTCATTGTCTTCCGTAATGACCACCGGATTGGACTTTTGTGTCACTAGATTACTATCTTTTAATGCTCGCAGCACACCACTAATTTGCAATGGACTCAATACGATGTTACTTGCCGAAAAATCAATAGCGTCATCAGCCAATGTCGCTACATCATCGATACCGAAAACAGAGTTTAAATTACGTGCCAGATCTAAAGAAACCCCCTGGGAGCCAAGTGATGATGACCAGTCCACGCCCGTCTGAGAACCTTCACTATTATTTACCCTCAAAATTTTCACCTCAACAACAATCTGACCTTTGGGCTTGTCTATTTTGCGAAGCAACCTTTCGACCATCTCAATATTTCTCATCGTATCGATGACGATTATCGTATTAGTCTTTGGCTCATAATTGACAATACCTCGACCAATAGACAGCATTGGTTGAATCAGAGCTTTGATTTGTTCGATGTCAGTTGGGCGCAGGTATTGCAACGAGTAAGTCCACTCTTTAGCCGGCAGATTATTTAACTGCTCACCTAACATCGCATACACTGTATTACCTTTAACATACATGCGCAGCCCGTACTGAAAGGCTAACTCCTCCATTTGCTGGAGTGAATCTACATCCCCACTGAGATGACCAGTAACTTGATAGTTCTCTGTGTTTAGCTTATTGTTATGAAAGTATTGCTTCTTTGATCTCTTTGCTAACAATTGAAAAATATCATTAATATTAGCATCCTTGATGAGAAATCCACCCTCTTCTGCTTCAATGGGAACATTACCCTCAACTTTGACTTCACTTTGATTACCAATTGCAGCTTCATTTTTTTCAGAAGGAACCGAGCTATCGACTAGGGTTTGAGCAGCCTGCCCTTTCGACACAACCACCTCAACTGATTCAGTTTGAGCTAAAGCAGTCTGCAGGACCAACAGTGAAGCCAATACCTTTAATTTATGTGTAAGCTTTTTCATAGTTTTTCTTTTTGTTGAAATTATTAAATTGAGTATCGCCACTATTCATCATCAAGATTGAGTGGCCTATTATTTTTTGCGTCCGCAGCGTAAACACCAGGAATAGTTCCTAAGCCTGAACTTTTTTTCATTCCCACGGGTAACGCATTAAGTTTTTTTCTTACCTGTTCACCTGTCGCTGAATTCTTGAATATGATACCCTTCGAACTAATAGCCACCACTTCGATGTCAAACTGCCTTTGATTTTTGATAATAGGGAATTCATCTCCAACTGTGAACTCACGTGCATTACTTATAAAAAGACGATTAGAAGGCATCACCGTATTAATCTTGATCGCTGCAATTGCCTCTAAGAACGCCCCCTTCTCTACCTTCTGTTCTCGAGGTTTAGTGATTTTAATATTTGGATCTTGGGTCATACCAAACGGACCAGTCACCCGCTTGGCAACGACAACCTTTTGGCTCATAGCGTCCAACCAATCCTCTTTCTGTTGCCCTATGAGCATTCTAGAGCTTGTCACAACATGAGTCTCCTCGGCTTCACCAACCTGATCAGCTAAGTGTGGCTCTTGAGCTAATGATATCGAGAGCGACAGCACGGTCGTGCACATCATCGTAATTATTTTCGCGTCCATACCGTATATTTAGTAGTGAAGTTCACACCCCGCCCATTGATGTCTTGGGTCATATCCAACGAGTCAAGCTGCATAGTCGGTAGCGTTGTTTCTAATTTCATCAATGCTGACTGCATCGCTCTATAAGTTCCAACAAATGACATGACCACTTGGCTTGAAGGTTGAGATATCCCCTTGCCTATACCTTCACTGTAATTAATCCAACTTCGCGACGACTTGGTTAGTTCCTTGCCTGTAAAACCCTCTGAAGCACGCTTCCAGTGCTCAAGAAAACTGCCCCTCGTCTCACTACGCAACATATTATCCCACGCAGCCATCTTAGGCTTGTGTTCACGCACCTGGTTGCGGAGTACTGCAACTTGACGTTTAGATGTCTGAGACATATCGTATTTCTTTTTCTTTGCCACATAATCATCCTTCACAGATGAAGTATAAGACAACACTCCGACAATAAGAATCAACATGAGTACAACCGGCAAAATTAAACCGAACACAGTGATAGGCTGTCTGTAATGTTCACTCATAGTTTTACCTTGTTATCCCTTCTATTGCTGCCAGCGCCATCTCATCCTCAGCAGTAATATTCTGCGTGATAGATAATTTGAAAGTTCGCTCAAAAGCACTTCCTGTTTTCTGACCATTAAAACTATTGTAAGATGGATTAATTCGCGGAACTAAACTTACGGTAATGTCACGTTGACCTGTGTCTGGAAAATAAGCCGCATTCTCAGTCTTTTGAGCAACCCGAGAAAAGAGTTTCTTAATTCCCTCGCTAGTGGAGTGCTTTTCTAAATGCTCGATTCCTCGGTCAGTCGCAAAACCATCAATAATCCACTCCTTTGAAAAACCATGCTTATCACCTCTACTTTCCCTCTTAAGCTTAACCTCATGCTTAACAAATTTAACGACGACACTGTCATCAGAAGGCATCATAAGCGCTATCAATTCAAGACACACCCACGCCTTCGACCGATCCATAAGTAAATTATCCCAGTGCTCAAAGCGCTTTAGCTCATTGGTGAGGATTTCTGTTTCTGCCTTATAATCAACCGCCTGATACTTCCATATACTGCTATTAATCTTGGTAAAGGTGTTGTAGCCACCGTAGCCAAAAACAGCGACAACCAAGAGAGCGGCTATTGCCCTAACTCTTCTACCCAGCCTCAGCACCTTCATGTCAGCCATATCGGGAAACATATCGATTTCGTCTTGATCCGATGACAGAAAATCTTGCTTGTTCCAACCCTCCTCACGAAGTGCTGTGTTGGTCTCATTTTCAACAAGAGGGTAAAGCTCTGGATCAATTTTTTGAGTTACTGCAATGAACTCCAAAGGAGAACCAACAGGCAAGTCATAATCATCAATAAGATCATATGCACCAACAATACCAACCTTCGCATCGGGTAATGACTGTTGTAAGGTCCTAGATAAATCTCCCACATCATTACCAACCATTGAGACAACCGAAATATCTGGTTTTTCCATTTCAAGAGCCGTTGCTGTCGACTGTATTGCAGGACCAATATTTGCAGGCATAAGAGCCCCATTAGCATGTGGCATATAACGCATAACTGCCAAATCACCTTGGCTATTGAAGAATGCCATGAGG
>CBFHKM010000043.1:0-2102 GCA_965656385.1 Oceaniferula sp. | reverse complement strand
GTAAGCTCTGAGGGCTTTTTATATTCCGGCCCCAGGCCAGCAAGGGAAAACTCATCAGCAAGATATAAAACAACACCCAGTGCCTCAGCCCCGCGACAAACGTCTCGACTCAAGGCAGAATCAATAAATTTTATAAGCTCTTCAGGCTGCTCTAGCTGTCTAGAATTAAGGTCATCACACTTTTCGAAAACATTGTGTGATTTGATGTATAGGTAACATGATGCTCCTGCGTCATCTTTAAGGTAGCAATGAATCTGAACATCTAAGTCCAATGGATCTTGATACCACGCCATGTTCTTCATTCGGCTGGTCGACTTAGCGACTTTGACTGAACGGCGGTATTGTTGAAACACATTAAGTCCTGATGGATGTCTGAAATCATTCATGAGAATACCTATCTAGAAATGTTGCTGAATATTTATGACTTCCAACCAGCGAGGAAGTTGTTTGCTCGAAAAAAAATGCTGCGCACCCACTCCGAACTTTTACAACTAACGGCACCGTTACCGATCATTGAATGACCGGCAACAGTGCGAGAGTTGATCAAATCAATAGATTACCAACCGGTAGTATCGGAAGCGTCAGGAACGTGATCAGTGATAGTAGTGCCTGCAGATCCATTGTTTGTGCATGTTGCAGCTACTGTACCAGTTGCTGGATATGTACCCTCCAATGAGTAAACAACACCGTCGGTAGGACAAGTAGGGCTCACTTCAATGTATGAATCAGCCGTACCCATGATCGTAGTTTGAGCAAGAGTGTCTCCAACATTCTTCTTGGTGAGGTTTTGATCCGCACGAACAGCTTGGTGAATGTTGCGAATGTTTAGGATACAAGCGGCACGATTGGCACCCTTCTTGTAGATGTTTGCTCCAATAAAGAGCACGGCAATCAGGGTAAGCAAAACGAGAATCACAACAGTGATCTCGATGAGCGTCATACCTGGTTTTAACTTGGTTGCAGTTTTGTTCATTTTCATAGTGTTATTAATAACGTTATTCATAGTTTTTGTGATATCTATCACATATTCAAGATTGCCAGCATAGCATCAAACATACTCAGTATCTTCTCTGTGTATCCTCGCATTCTCAAAAGTTTCTTGGCTAATCTTACCTTCATTCAGTAAGCACATTAGCTTGTCATCCCATGCAATGTTGCCGGAACGTTTAATTACATCCTCCAGTGCCCTTGAGCCTCTGTCGTAGCTACCAATTGCACTAGACGTTGCATCATCACTGTTTTGCAAAAATTCATACGTCAAAACACGCCCATCAACGCCGCTTAGTAAGCCCTGTGAGTGAATAAAAATAAGAATCTCGCTGAGGCGATTCAACACAGCGGGATGATTTTCTCGTGGATACATTTCCAAAATACGACCCATCGTCTTCACCGCTCCGGTTGTGTGCAGTGTTGATAATACTAAGTGCCCAGTTTGTGCGGCCTCCATACATGTCTCCATCGCCTCCCTGTCCCGAATCTCTCCGAGAAGGATAACATGTGGAGCCTTTCGCAATACATCTTTGAGACCTTGTCTATACGATGCTAAATCACGCCCGACTTCTTGTTGGGTCACAATGCTCGGCGCCATCATCTTGCATCCCGGCACATTAGGGTCATCCATGTCAGCAGGATACTGGTATTCCACAGGATCTTCGACCGTGACGATATGCTTAGAATGATTACGTCTCAGCCAATCAATAATAGCAGCCAGGGTAGTAGATTTACCTGAGCCTGTGGGGCCCGTTACAAGACAGAGGCCAGCTCTCCGCTGCACAGCAATCCTCAACATCTCTGCCGTATCCGGATCCACACCTAAAGCATCAAGCTCGGGAATAGAGTCATTTAATATACGACATGTGATTCCAAGACCACTGGCACTAAGGTGAACTTGAATACGCAAACGGCCCGAAGTTTTGCCGGTAGCTGGTATCAATATACCATTGCAAGAAAAGTCATCCACAGCAGATTCTTTGAAACCATCAATAGCCTCATCGACCTTTCGACTGGAGCGATCCTCTAGATTGTCATCTTCGCCAAATCCATGACTCGCAGACTCTCTATTTTTGAGTAACTCACAGTATATCTGGTAAACATCATCGGAT
>CBFHKM010000042.1:9835-14634 GCA_965656385.1 Oceaniferula sp. | reverse complement strand
AAGAAGGTGCTCATTTCAGCGCCTGCTAAGAACCCAGATTTGACGATGTGTATCGGTATCAACGATGATCTCTACGATCCAGCCACACACAACATCGTTTCAAATGCATCCTGCACCACCAATTGCCTTGCACCTCTCGTTAAGGTTCTCAATGACAAGTGGGGTATTGAAAAAGGCTTCATGAGCACGATCCACTCCTACACTGGTGATCAGAATCTTCTCGACGCACCACACGGTGATCTACGTCGCGGTCGCTCAGCTGCTGTAAACATCGTGCCATCTTCAACTGGTGCGGCTGTTGCAATTGCTGAGGTGATTCCAGAGATGAAAGGCAAGCTCAACGGCGGTGCTTTCCGTGTTCCTACACCAACAGGATCACTCACTGACTTCGTTGCTATTCTCAAGGGCAACACAACGGCTGAAGAAGTGAACGCAGCATTCAAAGAGGCAGCTGCTGCTGGCCCAATGAAGGGTATTCTAAGCTATTCAGAGGATCCACTCGTTCTCCAAGACATCGTTAGCGATCCTCATAGCTCTGTATTCGATTCAGATCTAACGATGGTAAGCGATGGTAACTTTGTGAAAGTCTGCTCTTGGTATGACAACGAGTGGGGCTATTCCTGCCGTGCCGCTGATGCCCTAGCTTTACTCACAAAGGAAATCTAATCGGCCAACTGAATTTTAAAAGGCGGGGGAAGGGCAACTTCTTCCGCCTTTTTGCTCCAATCTATTCTATTACCATACAATCTGATATCCCATGGCCAAACTCAGTATACGTGATCTTGATGTTAGCGGCAAAGCCGTGCTAATGCGTGTCGACTTTAATATACCTCTCAATGATGCAGGTGAAATCACCGATGACACTCGCATTGTGTCAGCTTTGCCCAGCATCAAGCAGTTGCTCTCAAGTGGTGCTCGGTTGACATTGTGTTCGCATTTGGGGCGGCCGAAAGATGAATCAGATTTGAAATATTCGCTGCGTCCAGCGGCTACTCGTCTCGGTGAATTGCTGAAACAAGATGTAGCTTTTGCTGAGAGCTGCATCAGTGAGCAGGCGGCGGCAGCTCGCTCCGCTCTTCAAGTAGGAGAGATCCTGCTACTAGAAAACACTCGGTTCTTTCCGGAGGAAAAGTCAAATGATGCATCCTTTGCAAAGACACTAGCTGGTGATGCTGAGATTTTTGTGAATGATGCATTTGGCACGGCTCACCGAGCTCATGCTTCTACTGAAGGTGTGACTCATCACATTGCCCAAAGCGCGATGGGCTTACTTATCGAGCGCGAACTTGAATTTCTCTGTGATAAACTTGAGTCACCAAGTAGTCCATTTCTGGTAATTATGGGCGGCGCCAAGGTTAGCGATAAGATTGAGGTGATTACAGCTTTGCTCAACAAGGCGGACACTTTTATAATCGGTGGAGCCATGGCTTACACATTTCGCAAGGCTCAAGGCCATGCAGTGGGAGATTCTCTCGTTGAGAATGACAAGTTGGACTTAGCGCTCGATATTCTTAAAAAAGCGGAGGAGCTGAATACTCGTTTTCTTTTGCCTGCAGATACTCGTATTACTCAAGAATTCAAAAATGGTGCAGAGACGCAAGTCACTAACATCTATGCGGATGGTGGTAATATACCTGACGGCTGGGAAGGTATTGACATAGGCGATGTTGCGATTGATGAGTTTTGTGCTGAGATCAGCCAAGCAGGAACGATCGTATGGAACGGCCCCATGGGTGTTTTTGAAATCGATTCTTTTGAAGCTGGCACCAAAGCCGTCACTGAGGCAGTTGCCAAAAGCAGCGCTCTATCCATAGTCGGTGGAGGTGACTCTGTAACAGCGGTCAAAAAGTATGGTCTTGCAGACCAAGTCTCCTTTATATCCACTGGCGGTGGTGCTTCTCTTGAGCTTCTGGAGGGCAAACAACTTCCAGGTATTACTGCCCTTACTGATGCCTAAATAACCACTCTCTTAACTACACTCAAAAAATTAATCCTATGCGCAAACCAATTATTGCAGCCAACTGGAAGATGAATATCGGCCCCAAAGAAGCCGAAGATTTTCTATCCACCTTCACGAGCCAACTCGACAACCTCACTGATGCAGCTGATGTGGTCATTGCTCCTCCCTATGTCACTATTCCTGCAGCAGTGGGGGCACTTCATTCTAATTCTGCAGTATCTATCGCTTCCCAGAATGTGTCAGAGCAAGACAATGGAGCCTACACAGGCGAGATTAGCACAATGATGCTCAAGGAACTATTTGTTCGTTATGCCATCATTGGCCACAGCGAAAGACGCACGATCTATGGTGAGTCCAATGCAGTTATTAATGCAAAGATCAAAAAGGCAAGAGCTGCTAATTTAAAGCCTATTTTCTGTATCGGCGAAACACTTGACCAGCGTGAGGCAGGCAAACTTGAGGAGGTCCTTCGCAGCCAAATCACAGAAGGCCTTGCTGGCATCGATGATAAGGACATGAAGGAGATCGTTGTTGCTTATGAGCCCGTCTGGGCAATTGGCACAGGTGTCGTGGCAACAGTAGAGCAAGCTCAGGAAGCTCACGCTTTTGTTCGCTCGGTGATTGCAGACCTCTATAGCGCTGAGCTTGCTGACAAGGTTCGCATTCAATATGGCGGTAGCATGAAAGCGGACAATGCAGGAGAACTTCTCGCTCAACCTGATATTGATGGAGGACTTGTTGGCGGCGCAAGCCTTGAGCCACAGAGCTTTTTAGAGCTCATTCGTGCAGCGGTAGCAGCTAGCTAAGCGGCTATTTTATTATCTATTATACAGAACAGGAGTTCCTTACGGGGCTCCTGTTTTTTGTGTTCTGATTGAGGGCGATCGTTATTACGCATTCACCCAATGCTGATCACGCCATAATAAACGAAGGCAGCGTAGATGATTTTACACAGGTAGTGCAGAAACTGGTCGGTATTGAAGCCCGTCCAATTTTCACACTTTGCAAAGTCGATGAACCAATGGAGCACGAACTCTGCCAATCCAAGGACAACCGAACCCGTGATCAGCCAGACGGCTCCACAATGAATAAGCGAGTGTGCACTCATTGCATGAAGCCAAACACAGCGAGGGCTTTTACTATCTAACTGCTGAGAAAGCGGTTGGTTTCTATTTTTTGCTTGGGATAGAAATACCCCCTGTAGTGGGAAATCAGCCACAACATGACCAACGGCTAATGCCAGAAATAGCGCCAAAGCTCCAGAAAGGCACTCTGGATGGATGTTAAGTATTTCGATCATAGGTGGTAAATTTAATCATTCCTGAGCTCATTGATCCTGCAGGATCTTATCATGATCGCCATAGCTCACGATAAGATACTTCCATGGCAATGAGCTTATCGTTTAGAAAACGAATACGCTTACTAAGCTCACCAACGAGTGCGACTAAGATATGTTCGCCTACTGCAGGATAGGTCTGAACGAAGGCCTCAAAATCTCGCCGAGTTGCTTTCCATACCTGGGAGAAAGATTGGGATGTTACCGATGCACTGGCTACGCCTGGGTCAAATAGATTAATTTCGCCAATACTCTCACCCGGTCCAATGCGAGCGATGAGCGTATGCTTATCATCTTTGTCGGTGTGAACATGAAGTAGACCGGAAATAACTAGGTAGAGTGCGTCTTGTTCATGGCCCTCTCCGATGAGTAGTTGGCCTTCATGCACGGGAATAAATTCGCCGTAGCTACTCAAAGCAATACGATCATTTTCTGCAACGCCTTTGAGAAGGCCAGATGCCGGAAGGAGAGGGGAGTTAAATTCTTCGCTCATAATAAATATTTAAGTAATACTAAATATTACAGCCTGACAGGGGAAGTAAATTCACTATTACTTTTTGCTTTGCATTTACGTAGCCATCATTTAATGTTCCAGAGAACACTGTTCAGGTAGTCACTTAATTGATGTCAAATCCGCATAAATAATGCACTTTCATCATTCTTACTACTACAACTCAAGTAATTCAGCCACACCCGTAACACCTGCAACATCAATCACTACATTATGTCCACTATTCAACTCACCAATCGGCAACAGGAGGTTTTAGATTACCTCAAGGAAACGCACCGAGTCGAAGGTTACATGCCATCGACCCGTGATATTCAGCGTCATTTCAATTTTGCCAGTCAGACGGCGGCGATTAGTCACCTGAGAGCTCTTGAGAAAAAAGGCGTGATCGTTCGCAAGGCAAACAAAGCCTGCGGTATTGGATTCCCCGAGGAGATGGAACGTGAGGAGATCGTTGATATTCCCGTTTATGGCAGTATTGCCGCGGGTATGGCTCAGGACGTTGATGCCGAGAAGGAAGGCTGCCTTTCGATTGATATCCGATCATTGGGCTTACGTGGAAACCCGCGCACATTTGCCCTCAAGGTCCGTGGTGATTCTATGATTGATGCTCATATATGTGACGGTGATACCGTGGTTCTTGAATTTCGCGAACCACGTAAAGGTGACGTTGTAGCTGCACTCATCGATGGCGAAACAACACTCAAAAGATACGTTATGGAAAATGGTAAGCCTTACCTACACGCTGAAAATGAGAACTACCCTGATCTGGTGCCAGCTCACGAATTAGTCATTCAGGGAGTCCTTGTAGCGTTACTGCGATCTGCGGCATGAGTTCTTTGATCCACAGGAGTAGCATCTATTTAGATTTATAGCAGGTGAGCCACAAGATCATCCTTGCATCCGGCTCACCTCGCAGGTGTGACATGCTCCGCAAGGCGGGGCTACACTTTGATGTGATTCCATCACCGGCTGAGGAGTTGCATGATGAAGCA
>CBFHKM010000042.1:0-9736 GCA_965656385.1 Oceaniferula sp. | reverse complement strand
GCCAAGATTTGATCAAAGACTATATGTCTAAGGTCAATGTCATGGATAAAGCCGGTTCCTATGCCGTGCAAGAGCATGGGAAGATGATCATTGAGGAAGTTCGAGGGGATTATGACAACGTTGTCGGGCTGCCTCTTGGTGAGACTCTTGAAAGATTAGGCTGAAAGCTTAGCCAAGTTGATTCCATCTGCGCGCACTCTGCGAAGTGTGATCATAGCTTCAGCCATGCAAGGAACTCCTTATTGCCCTCCGTGCCTTTGATGGGGGAGTCAATGCACTGAATCCATCTATGGTTCAGTTCCTCAGAAACGAACTGGTGGATCTTGTCTACTGCGCGTTGGTGGAGCGCTGGGTCCCTGACGATCCCGCCTTTGCTGATGTCTTCGCGATCAAGTTCAAACTGAGGTTTGATCAGGCAAACGATCTGGCCATCTGCGCCGAGGGTGGCAAACATCGGGGGGAGAATCTTAGTCAGTGAAATGAAGGAGACATCAGTGACTGCGAGGTCGATGGGCTCGCCGATATCTTCTGGCGTCATATAGCGGGCGTTGAATTTTTCTTTCACGATCACTCGGGGGTCGCTGCGCAGTTTCCAGACAAGCTGGTTGGTGCCGACATCGACGGCGTGGACCTTGGAGGCTCCGCGTTGCAATAAGCAATCAGTAAAGCCACCGGTGGAGGCTCCGACATCGAGACAAGTCATGCCTGACGGATCGATATTAAATACATCCAAGGCCCCCTCCATTTTGAGCCCACCACGGCCGACATATTTTGGTTTCTCTTTAACGGTGAGCTCGGCGTCCTCAGGCAGCTTGGTGCTGGGCTTGGCCACTACGGTGGTGCCAGTCAGCACTTCACCGGCGAGAATGAGGCGCTTTGCTTGCTCACGCGAGTCACACAAACCTCGTGAGACGAGTAGGGCATCGGCACGTTCCTTTGTTGGCATGTTTGGATGCTAACGTATTGTGTGGAGATAAAAAGCCAAACAGGGGGATAAAAAACGCCTGACTCGCTAGAGCCAGGCGGGGTGAGTGATTTGAGATGGTGAGTCTACTCAGCTGCTGGAGCAGCTTTGTCAGCTGATTGTTCCTCAACTTTTTCTACAGCTTCTGTGGCGACATCTTGAGCAGCCTCTTCAGCTGCATCTGTGGCAGCTGGCGCTTCAGTAGAGGTCGTTTCTGGAACTTGAGCATCGGAGGTTTGTTGCTCAGCTGCAGGTTGATCTTTTTGGCTGCCGAATCGCATGAATACTTTTTCATGTTCTGCCATGCGCATACCGAAGTTTTGCAATGCTGGTATAAGAACAGCAGCTACCTCTTGGTTGGACATGATCTGCCCAGCAGCTTGCATTTTTTGCTGAATTGCCATGCTCGCATTTTTCATTTTCTCATCGACGGCGATGTTAGTGGCTTCGTCAGGCATTTCGATTTTATCGAGGCGGGCTGCAATGGCGCCTATAGCATCACCAACTTTGTCAAGATTACCAACAGCCTCTTGAGCGGTGGCGGTATCTTTGACAGCGAGCACGATATCGGCATACTGGTTGAGCTGAACAACGAGTTCGTCAGTGAGGCTGGCCAGGGTATCTTTCTTTACGACTTCGGCCTTCTCGCCCTCAGATGCCTCGGTGTTTGTTTCTGTTGCTTCTTCTTTCTTATCTCCGCAGGAAACAAGGAAAAGCGACGAGGCCGTGATGGTAATAATAGGTAACAGGAGCAGTTTGGTTGCTGATTTCATAGTGTTGTATAATGTTAAATTTTGGTAACGAGGATTGTGTAGCAATTCGTCCAATTGATGGGAAGTGTATTTAGTAGTAATATGGTGCAGTGTAGGGCTTTAGCTCAATGAGGCTGGTGCCGTAGTAGGATCTGTATCTGCCGCGTAGTCAACACCGTCTAGACCAAAGCCAAAGAGCTTCAGGAAGTCGGCTTGATAGCCTTCGAAATCGGCTAGTTGGTTGAAGTTGTCATTGGAGATGTTCTGCCATGACTCGGCGATGGACGCTTGGATGTCATCACGCATTTCCCAATCATCGACACGGATGCGTCCTGTATCATCGAGTTGCAGGTCTTCGGAATAGAGCCGGTCCGCCATTAGGCGCTGGATTTGTTCGATGCAGCCCTCGTGGATTCCTTTGGCCTTCATTTCCTTGTAGAGGATGGAGATGTAGAGTGGGACGACTGGGATGGCAGATGATGCCTGTGTCACCAGCGCTTTGTTGACGGAAACATAAGCAGCCCCGCCGAGCGTTTCAGCAAGTTTTGCGTTGATAGCAGAGCAGGCGCGCTCACAGTCTTTTTTGGCCATGCCGATGGTGCCATCAGTGTAGATCGGCCAAGTGAGCTCGGGCCCAATGTAGGAATAAGCGACAGTCTTGACTCCGTCTGCGAGAGCTCCTGCATCGGCTAGGGCGTTGATCCAAAGCTCCCAGTCGGCGCCTCCCATTACCTTGACGGTGTCATCGATCTCCTCTTGGCTGGCAGCTCCAATGGTGACTTCGGTGATTTCTCCTTTGTCAGTGTTGAGGGTTTTATTGGTGTAATCACCTCCAGTAGTTTTGAGTACGGATTTGAACACTTCACCGGTATCGGGGTCTGTGCGACGGGGTGAGGCAAGCGAATAAACGACAAGGTCGACCTTGCCTCCCATCTCATTTTTGATGATGTCGAGAGCTTGTTGTTTGAGCTCGTGGGAGAAAGCATCGCCATTGAGTGACTTGGCGACCAGCCCGTCAGCGGTTGCTGCTTTTTCGAATGCTGCGGTGTTATACCAGCCTGCTGAGCCTGGGCGCTTTTCGCTACCTGGCTTCTCGAAAAATACACCCAAGGTATTGGCTCCAGATCCAAAGGCAGGCACGATGCGGGATGCGAGGCCGTATCCAGCAGAAGCACCAATCACGAGTACGTTTTTTGGCCCATTCTCAATCTTGGGCTGAGCTTTGACGAAGTTGATTTGTTCTTGGACGTTGGCAGCGCAGCCGTCTGGGTGTGATGTTGTGCAGATGAAACCACGTATTTTTGGAGAAACGATCATGATGTTTTTTTAGACAAGATTTTCAGGATGAACAGGCTTTTTTGCCAAACTCATAGAGGGTGGATCTGGCATGGGTTAAAATTCACAGTGCCCGGGAGTTCTGGGGAAGGGAATGACATCGCGGATGTTCTTCATGCCGGTGACAAACATGAGCATTCGCTCGAAGCCCATGCCAAAGCCTGCATGTGGGCAGCTACCATATTTACGCAGGTCCAGATACCAGCCATATTCTTCAAGGTTGAG
The DNA here is from genome assembly GCA_965656385.1 of Oceaniferula sp. GTDB lineage: Bacteria > Verrucomicrobiota > Verrucomicrobiia > Verrucomicrobiales > Akkermansiaceae > Oceaniferula. The sequence goes on along the minus strand of CBFHKM010000042.1, from coordinate 6,460 downwards.
GCCTTCCTCTTCCATGTTAGCTTGTAGGATATCGATACGCTCCTCACGTTGGGCACCACCGATGATTTCGCCAATTCCCGGTACGAGAAGATCCATTGCAGTAACCGTGACGCGACCTTCGTGGTCTGGCGCATTCGTGCGCATGTAGAAGGGCTTGATGCTTTTTGGGTAATTATAGACGGTGACGGGGCACTTAAAGTGTTGTTCCGTGAGAAAGCGCTCGTGCTCAGACTGTAAATTAATGCCCCATGCAACAGGGTAATCAAATTCTTGGCCACTATTTTCAAGAATTTCGACTGCCTCGGTGTAAGAAACACGCTGGAAGGGTTTCTCGGAAACAAAGCGAAGTCGATCTATGAGGCCCTTATCCACGAAGCGTGCGAAAATATCCAGGTCGCCCTCGTTGTTTTTTAAGGCGTCGTCGACCAGATACTTGGTGAACTCTTCGGCGAGATCCATGTCGTCATTGAGGTCGCAGAAGGCGATCTCTGGTTCGATCATCCAAAACTCCGAGGCGTGGCGGGTGGTATTGGAGTTTTCTGCGCGGAAGGTCGGGCCGAAAGTGTATACATTAGATAGCGCAGTAGCGAAAGCTTCACCTTCAAGCTGGCCGCTGACGGTGAGGTAAGTGGCTTTGTTGAAAAAATCATTCTGTGGGCTCGGGGCTTGCCCTCCTCCTGGCTGTGCCACACTGTCGGCCGCTTGAGGTTGTTGGTTATTGTATGGGTTTAGAGTGGTGACGCTAAACATCTCGCCTGCGCCTTCGCAGTCAGAGCTGGTGATGATCGGGCTGTGAATGTAGGTGAAGTCGCGCTCGTCAAAGAATCGGTGCACGGCCATTGCCATGCGTGAGCGCATGCGAAATAGTGCTCCGTAGAGATTGGCGCGTGGGCGCAGGTGAGCTATCGAGCGCAGGAACTCTGGAGTGTGGCCTTTTTTCTGAAGGGGGTAGTCAGCAGGTGCTTCTCCTATTAGTTCGATGGAAGCAGCGTGAATTTCCCATTGTTGTCCTTTACCGGGAGATTCGACCAATTGGCCTGTGATTCCAATAGCTGCACCGGTCGTCATTTTAACGATATCTTCGTAGCCTGGAATCCCTGCATCAGCGACACATTGTATGTTTGCCAGACATGAGCCATCGTTGATTTCGAGAAATGAAAAGTCCTTAGAATTACGGCGTGTTCTTACCCATCCCTTGAGGGTGATATCCTCCATAGGTGCCTTGCTGTTGAGAGCGTGTTTAATCAGCGTGCGCATGCACCGATATAGACTCTAGACTAGGGTTTTCGTCAAGACTGGGTGATAATTGCATGCGAACAGAGCAATTTAAAGCATTTGGAGGAATTAGCTAAATTTTCCCTTGCAAAAGCACCCTTCCTCGCTAGTTTCGCCGCCCCATGGCCAAATCAAAAGGTACAGCAAAGACCCGTAAGGCCGTCGCCAAGAGATTCAAGGTGACGGGCACAGGGAAAATTCTGCGCCGGAAACAAGGGAAACGCCACATTCTTACAAAGAAAAACCAGAAGCGTAAGCGCAATCTGGGTAAGGCGGCCCTCGTATCCGATGCAGACTTGAAAGCAGTAAGAGCTTCACTTCCCTTTGCCTAATCAACAAGAACTCGGCGTACGCCACGCCAACCACCCGCATCACGGGTGGCCCCTACGCAGCCTTCCCGGCGCTCTAAACATAGAAAACCGGGACCGAATGGACGAGACTGCGGGGGGTGTGAAAATAACCGTCCGTTCCTAAATAAAGAAACATGCCAAGAGCAACCAATAGCCCAGCAAGCCGCAAACGCCGGAAGCGCATTTTAAAACGTGCCAAAGGATTTCGCGGTTTTCGTTCTAAACTCTACAAGTATGCCAAGGACGCAGTCCGTAAGGCACGCGAGTATGAGTATCGCGACCGTAAGAAGCGTAAGGGTCAATTCCGCCGTCTCTGGATTCAGCGCATTAGTGCTGGTGTCCGTGCACAGGATATTACCTATTCACGCTTCATCGAGGGTCTGAAAGCCGCCAATATTGAGGTGGACCGTAAGATTCTTGCCGATCTCGCCGTTCAGGACATCGATGCTTTCAACAGCATTGTTGAGCAATCCAAGGCAGCCCTCGATAAGAAGGCTCCCGCGACTGCATAACACGAGCAATCAACAACTTACCACGGCCACTGGGTTTTCCCAGTGGCCGTTTTTTGTGGTCGCTTGGAATGTCCCAGTGGGACAATGGTGTGTGACATAATGGCACTTCCTGGTGCTTTTGAATTCAATACGAAGTCGCCAATATTTTTTAATTCACTTATTGTGAATAACCTAAGTCTAATGTGAATAGTTTGGCATACAATTTGCAGCTATGATAGTTGTATTAATCAAATTAACAACAAACCAATTATATCATGACTACCCACTACCCAATCAGTAACGGAATCTTCAGCGAGCTCAATCGTATCGTTAATCATACCCTAGCACCAGCAGGTGTCAGCAGGCAGAGTTCTCAGCGAGGGGAACATAAGCGAGCCAGTATTGAGGCCTTGAGTGATGATGGCGAGGGCGTAAAGCTGCGACTTGAATTACCAGGCTACAACAAAGACGAGGTGGAACTGAGCCTCGATGACGGTGTGCTTACCATTATAGCCGAGACCCAGGATGAGAAACGTAGCTTCTTGCGTAAGCGAGAGCGACGCTTGAAGATCTCAGATGAGATGGATGTCGAGAATATCCGAGCAAAGCTCGAAAATGGCATCTTGTATATAGAAATACCTCACCGTGAGAAGGCCAAGCCGAAAACGATCAAGTTGGATTAAGCTTTGTTCATAGTATACTGGTCAGGCTCATCGTGATTTCATGGTGGGTCTGATTACTTTACTGACTCTGGCATACTTTGTTTTGCTGATGTGGGTTGTTTTCAGATTGAAGTTTGACCAACTATGTTTAGAAAGCGGCGACCCAAGAGGGTCTTTTCTATGAGTGACGAATCTATGCAGCCAGTCGAAGACTTTACCAAGGTAGAATCTATCTTTGTACGCCACCGCAATTGTCTGTTGGTGCGTGCTCAGTTCACGCCTATTTTCACAGGGTATTACCTGCATCTCATGGAGCATCAACTGCGTTATGAGAATACAATGGATGCGACCCTGAAGGATATGCTCGCGGTCTTGTCCTTGCATCTGACAGCGCGTCCCTGGGCAGAAACAATTGCATGGACGGTGAACTTACGAGCACCACGGGTTAATTATTTTGTCACCGGTAGTAGCACGTTCGAAAATGTAACGGGTCGCCTTTTCACCAAGGATATCCGAGAGCCAGACAGGAACATGTTCTATAGTCAGACAAGTGTGTCGGGCCAAGAGCCTCGCACGACCACAGTCGACTTGGCCACGAATGATCCCATTGATTGGGTTGAGCACTTTTACCAACAAAGTGAACAGCGGCCAGCTAAGTGCTTTCGACTTGATGATGAACACTACGCATTATTGGTAGCACAGCCAGATTATGATGTGGAGTGGTTTGAAGAAGTCGATGCGGCCAAAGCAGCGGCTATCACAGAGGTAGAGCAGACGAAGGTGCTGGAAACACGCAAGTTTCACTTCAACTGTGGCTGCAGCAAGGAACGCATTCTCCCGACTCTGTCATCATGGAAAAATCGTCTCGATGAACTTTTCCAAGGTGATGAACAAATCACCGTTAATTGTCCGCGCTGTGGTGCTCACTACCAAGTTTCGAGGCAGGATCTCAGTGGCAATTAGCTGACTGCTTAAAATTGGCGATTGCCCTATGCTCTATAATCCCCTAAATCCTGCCCTCTCATGAACCAGGAAATTGAATCGATTCAGACTGATGCCCTTGCTGCTATTGCTGTCGCGGATGATGAAAAATCTCTCGATGATGCACGTGTAGCCTACCTTGGAAAGAAGGGGCACCTCACCGCTGCTGCCGCATGCATGAAAGATCTTTCCAAGGAGGATAAGCCTAAGATGGGCCAGTTGCTCAATGCTGCTCGTCAGGCGATTACTTCTGCACTCGATGATAAGCAATCGGCACTTGCTGATGAAGCAGACCGCAAGTCTGTCCAAGGTATTGACCTTACCTTGCCGGCAAGACCTCTGCCCGCAGGTGCTATGCATCCTCTAACTCAGGTCAAGGATCGTGCGATTCAGGTATTGCGCCGTATGGGCTTCGCTTTGGCAGATGGACCCGAGATAGAAACAGAATTTCACTGCTTTGACGCTCTTAATACACCTGAGGATCATCCAGCGCGTAATGAGAAAGACACTTTCTATTTCGACAGTGGCAAGCTACTGCGAACCCACACCTCCAGTGTTCAAATCCGAACCATGGAAAAAGCCACACCACCAGTTAGAATCATTGCTCCTGGGTCTGCATATCGCCGCGATGAAATTGACGCAACGCACCTCTCAGTTTTTAATCAGCTAGAGGGTCTTTATGTGGATGAGGATGTTAACTTGGGCGATCTCAAAGGAACGCTTGAGTTCTTCCTTCGTAGTATGTTCGGTGACGATACTGAGGTGCGGTTTCGGCCTCACTTCTTCCCCTTTACCGAGCCAAGTTTTGAAATCGATATCAAGCTTCATGCCAAGGGTCAGGAGCCAAAGTGGATCGAAATCGCGGGATGCGGCATGGTTGATCCTGCAGTGTTTGAGTCACTATGTGAAGTGCGTGGAGACGATGTCTTCTCGCCTGAGAAGGTAACTGGCTTTGCCTTCGGTATGGGGATTGATCGACTTGCGATGATCAAGTGGGGCATCAAGGATATCCGCTTACTGATAGATAACGATGTGCGTTTCTTAAAGCAGTTTGCCTAGAGTGTATTACCGTTAAGCTCAATGCTTAGCTGCGCTGTCGACTTTGATCGCATAGGCATGCAGCAGATACTTGATGGTTTTCGACAATTCGCCTTCGTCGAGTGGGCGCTTGTAAATGAGCAAACGGGCAATCTCGCCATCAAAGGACTCCAATCCTGGGTGGTTGATAGCATCACGCTCCTGACCGATAACCATCTTCGAGGCATTGGCTTCTGGGTTGATTGGAAATACGGCTGATGCGACAGGCTTTGTTTCGTTGAGGTAGAGCTCGGCGGGGACAGAACCTTGCCCAGCAGCCATTCTTCCGGCTATGACATAAAACCTGCCCTTCTCAAGGGCTGGGCCCAGTAGCAGGGGGTTGTTTTTATCGAAGCGACCAAAAGTCACTCCGTTTCTAGGACTCGTCCATAGGGAGTTGTCATCCCTCAAGCATGCCCAAAGGCCCTCATACTTACCACCGTTGCGAAGATTGCCAAACAAGGCATTCACATCCTTAAGGCCGCGGCGTTGCTGGTGAGCACAAACAACGCCCAACCAAGTGAAGCCAGTTCCCGTGATGAGGGAGTCGAAGGCGTCTTCATCGTGATTTACCAGTTCACCTTGCCTGAAAATGAGACTGCTCTTGCCATTGAGATCCACAATATCATTCTGGAGTATGGGGCGTCCTGATCCTGCTATTTTTCTGCCTTTGTCCTGCTTGACGAAGAGGCGTGCCCTACCTTCGGCAGCTTGGTTTTCCCATTGTGCGACCTTGTTGTCGTCTTCGAGGGTAACGCCTTGTTGAGCATTAAGGTCGAGTATTAGACCCTTAACTACTGGCAGATCGCCTGCGATGAGGTAAGGAGAGAGTAGAAGTATGGTCAAAATGATCTTCATGGATCTGAGAAGCTCAGATAGAGGATAGTCTATGCTCTTGATGATATGGTCAGGATTTAGGCAGGGCTGAGACGCAAATGCTCAACAGCTTCTCGAATATCGTCTATAGTGACCTTTGAGGATACCTCCGCCACGCCAGGCGAGCTCAAGAGAACAAATTTGATAAGGCCACCTGAGAATTTTTTGTCGCGGCTGAGTTTGTCCATAATAACCTCCGTGCTAATGTCATCAGGTAGGATGAGGGGCAGTTGAAACTTCTCCAGAAGAGACAGGATGCGTTGGCTTTGTTCAGCGGCCAAGCCGTTGATTTTTTCTGACAGATAAAGGGCGGCGCGGATTCCAAGAGAAATGGCTTCTCCGTGTAGCATCGCTCCATAGGGGAGTGAGGCTTCAATGCCGTGACCAATGGTATGACCGAAGTTGAGAAGGGCACGCGTGCCTGATGTTTCACGCTCGTCTTCCTCAACGATGCGCGCCTTGATCGCGAGATTACGTGCCAGTAAGTCGGCGGAGGGGTGTTGATTGCCTGGGTCAAGAGTATTGAGGTCGTCGATCATATCCGCATCACGGATCGCCGCGTGCTTGATGGCTTCTGCATAGCCTTCACGGTATTCGCGACCTGGAAGGGTATCTAGAGTCAGGGGGTCAACAATCACAAGGCGTGGCTGGTGAAATGCCCCAATGAGGTTTTTACCCTCGGAGGCGTTGACTCCTGTTTTGCCGCCGGCTGAACTGTCTACTTGGGCTACAATGGTAGTGGGAATCT
>CBFHKM010000041.1:10382-14818 GCA_965656385.1 Oceaniferula sp. | reverse complement strand
AAGGTAACTTAAGTTGTTGGCTTAGGCGATGTTTTTGATGTGCGGGATGGCCTCGATGAGTTTCTGAGTGTAGGGGTGTTCTGCTTTGTTGAAAACATCCTCGGCATTACCGTATTCGACGATTTTTCCCTGATGCATGACGGCGATGTTGTCGGAGATATAGCGCACCACAGAAAGATCGTGGGAAATGAAAATCATGGTGAGGTTGAGGTCGTGACGGAGCTTGAGAAGGAGGTTGAGAATTTGCGACTGGATCGATACATCGAGGGCACTGACGGGCTCATCTGCGATGATGAGTTTGGGCTCGGGGGCCAGTGCGCGTGCAATGGCAATTCGTTGACGTTGGCCGCCTGAAAACTCATGGGGGTATTTCTGCCTAAAGCGTGAATCAAGGCCAACGCGTTCCATGAGTTGGGCAATTCTACCGTCAAGATCAGCTGTTTTCAGCTTTTTGTGCCTTTGTGTAATAGCCTCTGCAAGGGTGGAGTTGATGGTCATCCGTGGATTGAGAGATGCGTAGGGGTCCTGGAAAATCATTTGAAAGTCGAGCCGGCGACGTCTGATCTCGGAGCGAGCTAGGGAGGAGAGGTTTTCGCCTTTGAGTGTGACGGAGCCTTCTGTCGCAGGGATGAGCTGCATGATGGTGCGTGACAGGGTGGACTTACCACACCCTGATTCTCCGACGAGGCCGAGGATTTCTCCTTCTTCGATGCTCAAGTCGATGCCGTCGACGGCTTTGATGGTGTCTGCAACTTTGCGTATCAATACTCCCTTTGACACGGGGAAGTGGGTCTTGATGTTATTGAGCTCCAGAAAGGCCATGTGTTTTTTTAGACGCTAAAGACTAATTACTAAATACCAAAATGTGGTTGTTAGGAATCCTCATTCAGAACCCCATGGCGTCCATATCAAAAATAATGGTGACGTCTTCTGGGGGTGGGGTCTGTGCGAGGATACTGCTGATGTGGTGGGAGAGTTGGCGGGCTGAGGGGGCTAGCATCATCAGCTGGAATCGGTATTGGCCGTGTGCTTTGGTGATGGGGGCGGGTAGAGGGTCGTGGAGAACCATGCCGGTGGGAAGGCTGTTTTTGAGGCGCTTGTGAAGGTTCTCCAAGGTGAACTCAGCACGGCGTTCGTGATTGGAACGGGTCTGGATGACGGCGCAGTGGCTGTAGGGTGGGTAACCAAACTGTTTTCTGAAGTCGAGCTCTTGGTCGGCGTAGCCTAGGAAGTCGTGATGGCGGGCGAATTGAATGGAGGGGGAGTGTGGTGTGTAGGTCTGAACGATGACTTCGCCCTCGAGCTCGCCACGTCCGGCACGTCCAGCGACTTGGGTGAGGAGCTGAAAGGTGCGCTCGCCAGCGCGAAAATCTGGTACATGCAAACCGAGGTCTGCGTTGAGCACTCCTACGAGGGTGACGTTGGGAAAGTGGAGGCCTTTGGCGATCATCTGAGTGCCGATGATGATATCAGTTTTGCGTTGGCGGAATTTTTGTAGAGTATCACGTAGGGCGTTTTTTCGGCGCATGGTGTCGGTGTCGATGCGGGCGACTCGTGCCTGTGGAAATACTTTTTTGATGACACTTTCAACCTGCTCAGTGCCGTAGCCTTGGCTGCGAATAGCTGCGTCGCCACACTCAGGACATTTTTTTGGTGGAAGTGCTTGATGACCACACATGTGGCAAATCAGCCGGTCGTCAGCTCGGTGGTAGGTGAGCGGAATGGCACAATGGCGACATTCGCAAACGTGTCCACAGCTTGGGCATTGAATGGAGCGGGCGAATCCACGACGATTGAGAAACAGGATGACTTGTTCGCCCTCGTTTAGCTTGGCCTCCATGCGGCCACGCAGCGGATCGGAGAGAATGGCAGGTCCTCCTTTGTTTTTTTTGCCCTCGATACGCATATCGACAATGCGAATAATCGGTAGTGATTGTCCGTCGGCACGCTCTGCAAGGGTAAGTAGATGGTATTTGCCTGTCTCGGTGTTGTGAAAAGATTCTAAAGATGGGGTAGCAGAGCCAAGTAATACAGCTGCCTGCTCGAGATGGGCACGCAGCACGGCGAGGTCACGGCCGTGGTAGCGTGGGGCGCTGTCTTGCTTGTAGGAGTTCTCGTGTTCTTCATCGACAATGATGAGCCCCAGGTCGGTGAGCGGGGCGAAGATGGCACTACGAGCGCCAATGACGATACGGGCCGTGCCTTGGCGAATGCGATGCCACTCGTCGAATCGTTCGCCTTGTGATAGGTGCGAGTGCAATACTGCGACTTGATCTTGGATGGATGAAAAGCGGGATTTAAAGCGCTGTACGGTTTGTGGGGTGAGTGATATTTCTGGCAGGAGAACGAGCACGCTTTTGCCATTATCGATGCAATGCTGAGCTGCTTGAAGATAAACTTCTGTTTTGCCTGAGCCTGTCACGCCGTGCATGAGCATCGGTTTTTCTGGCTTTTTGATTTGTTCCAGAACGAGCTCGAGTGCTGTGGCTTGCCCGGGATTGAGTGAGAGTGGTTGATCTTCGAGAAATTCTTCTCCCTCATCTGGGTCACGGCGCACTGCTTCATCTTTAAATTCAACAAAACCCTGTTTTTCTAGTGCTTTGACGGATGCCGTAACCGAGCCCCCACCAAGATCCTTTAGCGAAATTTGGCCTCCTGCAGCGTCGAGTAAGGTGATGATGAGGTGCTGACGAGAGGCTCTTTTAGCAAGTTTAGCCATGGCCTCTTCATCTGGTTTTTGACTCAAGATGACGATTTTGCGCGTTTTTTCTGAGTGGGACTCTTGACGCACGGCCTCGGGCAGAAGTGCTCGCATGACGAGCTCCATCGGTGAGCCATAGTAGTTGGCTATCCATTTCCCAAGCTTGAGTAAGTTGGCGGTGATGAGCGGTTCTGGGTCGATCAGGGTGGCGATTGGCCTGAGGGTGAAATTGGCTGGCATCTCGCTGGTGATATCGATGATGGTGCCGGTGGATGCTCGGTTTCGAAGTGGGATTTTTACGCGGCATCCAGGTTTGGCGTCCATCCCGTCAGGGATGGCGTAGTCGAAGACCAGTTCAGATGGTCCATCTATCAAGACTCGGGCGGCGGGCACGAGTGTGTTGTAAAACCATGAGGGAAAAATCCAAGCTCCAAACTCTGTCGATAGGCACTGCGAGAAAGTTGGTGATAGATACTACATGTTTTTTTTAGGAAATTTGTCACAAATCCTCGTAGTCACGCCAATAGGAGGTGAAGATCATGCAAGCTGTAAAAAAATTACCTATTATGAATACCGAGACCGACCGAGGGATGGACCGGGAATCCTTTGCCATTCTGGTGAAAGAGCATCACCGAGGATTACTCACCTACGCAAGGGCGCTGACCAAGGAGGATCACTCTTCGCGGGATCTTGTGCAAGATGCCTTTGTGGTGGCGTGGAAAAACCTGCAAACCTTTGATGTTACCCGTGACTTTGGCTCCTGGGTGAGGGGGATTGTGAGAAACAAGTGGCGAGAGTTGCTACGCAGAAACTCCAGGCAGGTGGCGCTCGATGATGATGTGCTGGAGCATCTTGAGGCCGACGCTAGGCAATGGGAGGGGCTACGTGACCAAGGTGGTGTGTTTGCCCGGTTAGAGCTTTGCCTGCAGAAGCTGCCCGAGAATCTGGCAGATGCGGTGAAGGCTTTTTATTACGACGGATACAGTAGTGATGAAGCTGCTGATGTTTTGAGCGTGCAAAGTGCGACTTTGCGCAAGCGCCTTGAACGAGCGCGGGGTGGACTTCGCGATTGCCTCGCCACAAATACGAACCGTTAAACTCAAACACCAAAATTTACCAATATGAAAAATGAAGATAAGATGATTGATGCTCTGTTGCAGGAGAATGCAAGAGCGGGGGCAGGAGATGATGATCAGTTCCTGCAGTCGCTTGAGCAGCGACTTGATGAAGAGGATAAGGTTGTGGGCATGACCTCGGGCCGGAGCAGTGGCCGTGCAGTTAATAAACTTAATAATGGCCTGGGTCTGGGGCTGAAGGTAGCTGCCGGATTGACAGTGGCTGCGGTCGGTTTTTACGGCTGGAAACAGCAGCGCGAGACGGAGAAGACAACTATTGTGAGCTACCATGCGATTAACCCGGCTGAGCGTGAGCAGGGTAAGCAGGGTAAACTGATGGTTTCTGAGAGTGTTCGCCAGCCCCTCGGCGATGGTGATAAAGCCCGCCCAACTGATAAGAGAATAGATGATGCTCTGGTCACAGAGGAAAAAAAGGATGGTAGCTCCGGGCGCCATGTCGCCAAACATACGAGGCAGCGTGAGATCGCCCGTGCTGATGAGCGCAAGCCGTCTGCTCCAGCCTCAAGCATGGCGAAGGTGATCTCTGCCAACACTTCATCGAATACCGCTATTACAGTTCCAAGTGTTGAGCTATCGGCATCGGCAGCGAGATCGAATTC
>CBFHKM010000041.1:6198-10283 GCA_965656385.1 Oceaniferula sp. | reverse complement strand
AGATTTGGCTAACGCAAGTGGCTTCGGTGATAGAAATGACTTCGGTCATGGTTGGGAGTCGGGTGATGAAATGGAAGGAAGTGGAATTCGAGTTGGAAGTGGGAACTCTCGTCAGCGTCTCAAGCAGCACGTTGGTAATCAATACGGTGCACTCACTGACAACGCCTTCAAATCACCTTGGAAGAACCCATTATCCACGTTTTCGGTGGATGTAGATACAGCATCTTACACTAACGTCAGGCGAATGATTCAGCACGGCCAGTCGATACCTGCTGATGCGGTGAGGATTGAAGAAATGATTAATTATTTCAATTACAGCTATCCACAGCCGAAGGGTAAGCACCCCTTCAGTGTCAATGTGGAGACGGCATCGTGCCCATGGAACACCGAGCATCGTCTGGTCAAGGTCGGTCTTCAGGGTAAGGATATCGCCAAAACCGAACGCCCGGCTAATAATCTGGTGTTCTTGCTCGATGTCTCCGGCTCGATGAACAGTCAGGACAAGCTTCCCTTGCTGGTGGATTCCATGAAGATCTTGCTCAAAGAACTTAATGCTGATGATTCGGTGAGTATCGTGGTTTATTCAGGTGCCCAGGGGCTTGCCTTACCACCGACCTATGTCAATGAGGCGGGTCGCAAGACGATCTTGGATAAGCTTAATAACTTCAAATCGGGGGGCTCCACCAATGGCGGGGCGGGTATTGAGTTGGCCTACAAGATGGCGAAAAAACACTTCGTCAAAGGAGGGGTTAACCGCGTGATTCTGGGCACCGATGGTGACTTCAATGTCGGGGTGGTAGGCACGGAGGGGCTCGTTGGTATGGTTGAACGTGAAGCTAAGAGCGGCGTGTTCCTCAGTGTTCTGGGCTTTGGTCATGGCAACTTGAATGATGCCATGCTCGAGAAGATCACCAACAAGGGTAACGGTAACTATTTCTACATCGATAACCTGAGGGAAGGTCGCAAGGTGTTTCTCGATGACATGATGGGAACCATGGTGACCATTGCCAAGGATGTGAAGATCCAGATCGAGTTTAATCCAGCCAAGGTCAAAAGCTATCGACTGATTGGCTATGCCAATAGGATGCTCAAGGCTGAGGACTTCCGCGACAAGCGCGTCGATGCGGGCGAGATTGGAGCTGGCCACACGGTCACAGCTCTCTACGAAGTAGTGCCAGGTAATGCGGCTGAACCATCCCTAATATTGGATGATTTAAAATACCAAAAGGGCAAGGAGTTGCCAAAGCTAGCCAAGCGCAATCTTGTGGATAGTCCTGAGATGCTAACAGTGAAACTTGCCTATAAGCAACCCGAGGCCACCAAGGAAACGGAGAGCACCTATTTTGACACAGTAGTCATCGATAGTGACAAGAACTGGGAGCAGTCGAGTGACGACTTCAAGTTTGCATCAGGAATAGCTCTCTTCGGTATGCTACAACGCCAGAGCGAACACACAGGGCAGGGGAGTTACGAGCTGGTCCGGCAGTTAGCTGATCAAGGCCGCGGTGATGATGCCAAGGGTTTGCGCACCGAGTTCTCTGACCTAGTGCGCAAGGTGAAGTAAATGTGATACTTGATAATGGGGGGCATGGCGGGAGAGCGTCATGCCACCTCATAGCCTCCTGAGTAAAAAGCAGCCCAGCTTGGCTAGCCATAGGCGCCACCATGGCCGAATGCCCTGCCAGTCATTGGCAACACGCTCGGAGAGCATCAGGTCGTTGCCCCACTGCCGGCTTAGTTCCTCGGAGACATCATCATCAAAGACGACGATGGCGGTCTCTCTGTTCATAACCACTGAGAGTATATCAAAGTTGTTCGAGCCGATGATGGCGACGCTGTCATCAACGACCATGGTTTTGGCATGGAGTACGGGGCCGAGGTATTCGATCACACGCACACCCCAGCTGAGTAGGCTGGGGTATAGACCTTCGCGCAGCCAATCGACAGCAGCGACATCTGAGTCCCGTGGCAATAAGACGGACACATCAACGCCACGTTGGCTGGCACGTCGCATTGCTTTTCTTAGACGCCTTGGTGGCACGAAGTAGGGCATGGTCATTTTTACGCTATGGCGAGCTTTGTTGAGGTGCACGGAAAAGAGCTTGCGGATTTGTTTTCTACTGCCAAGTCCTTGGCTACCAACTACCATGCAGCGACAGCCTTGCTGTGATGACTTTGCGTGCTCAACGACGGGTAAATCGATTGTCTCATCGGTGCAGTATTTCCAGCTTTCTATGAAGAGGGTGTCGAGGTCGGCGGCAGCAGGTCCGCAAACTCTGATCTGGGTATCTCGCCAAGCGTTCTCTTGGTATTGATTTCGCGACCATGGATTGCCAATATTCATGCCTCCAGTAAAACCGACTTTTCCATCAACGATGAGGTTTTTGCGATGGTTTCTGCCGAAGAGGCCAGCTCGCTTTCTCCAGGGGGCAACGGGGTGGTATTCGATGACGAGGACGCCAGCATCGCGCATGTGAGCCCATTGCATGGGATCGGCAGCAGAGGAGCCAATTGAGTCGTAAATAACTTTAACGGCGATGCCCTCAGACGATTTTTTTGACAGTGCTTCAGCAAAGGTTTTCCCAATGGTGTCAGAGAGGAACATGTACATTTCTAAATGAATGTGGGTTTTGGCAGAGGCAATCGCTGCCAACATAGCATCGAATACACGATCGCCATCGTAGTAAATCTCTACATCGTTACTCTCACTGAGGCCGCCAACGGTATCCCTTGATAGCTCGCGAGCTATGGCTTGACGCCAGTCAGCGATTTGCCTCCTAACCTTATGCGGAATTACCTTCACGCTCTGTATTCTACGTTGATTTAGTCCGAGATCAATGAAGGAAGCTTTTTACCCCTCTGAATATAACAGCTCACAACTACTAGTAGCTATTTTTGATTAAATAGCGATTGTCATGAATCACCTCTATGGTAATGAAACGAACCGCGATGAACAAAACCATACTCAAACTTATTTTTATAGTCGTTTCGTTGACAGCACCTGTGGCCATGGCCGCGAGTGGTCATGGCCAAAGCACTCCTGAATTTCAAGAGCGCATGGCCAATTTCAACAGCGAAGAATCTGCTAACGAAATTTCAGGTATATGGGAGAAACTAAGCTACCGTGCTGACCAACAGCCCTTCTTGCTTGTTGCTACTCTTATTTTTGTATGTGCGATTGTTCATACGTTCTTTGCCGTTCCGATTACTAAATACGCACACAAGGTGCAACACGACCACGATGCTGATGTAAGGCGGCAGAAGAATGCAGAGGGCGAGCCAGCCAAGGCTAAGGACATGGTCAGTTTTAAGGCAACGATGCTGCATTTCTTGGGGGAGATCGAGGCCATCTTCGGTATATGGGTGCTTGCCTTGATGGGAGCGATCATTGGTTTCTACGATGTCGGAACTGTGAAAAGCTATATCTCGGGCGTTAACTTTACTGAGCCTATGTTTGTGGTTATTATTATGGCGCTGGCGTCGACACGACCAGTGTTGCGCTTTGCTGAGAATGCCTTGAGTTTCTTCGCTCGATTCGGCAAAGAGACACCAGCTGCATGGTGGCTATCTATCCTCATTGTAGCACCTGTTCTGGGCTCATTCATTACCGAGCCGGGGGCGATGACCATCGCTGCTATGTTGTTGGCGAAAAAGTTCTACAAACTAAAGCCAAGCCCCATGCTTGCTTATGGAACTCTTGGTTTGTTGTTTGTAAATATTTCTGTTGGCGGTGTGCTGACAAATTTTGCGGCCCCTCCAGTACTGATGGTGGCTGGTCCCGATAAATGGGATCTAACCACGATGGAGATGCTCGTTCATTTTGGGGGCAAGGCTGTAATCGGTATTCTGATTTCGAGCCTTTTGTATTTTATCTTTTTTCGCAAAGAGCTGCGTGCCCTATCCAGCAAGCTGGAGGACCATGATGGTGATGGACAAGGAGATCTGAGCCACGACCATGACCGTCCGATTCCACTATGGGTAACGGTGACTCATTTGTTGTTCATGGGCTGGACTGTTTTCTTTGCCCACACCCCAGCGCTCTTCATTGGGGGTTTTCTGTTTTTCTTAGCATTTCGCCAAGCCAC
>CBFHKM010000041.1:1564-6099 GCA_965656385.1 Oceaniferula sp. | reverse complement strand
CGAGCACCATCAGTTTGACATTCAGCTGCGCGGGCCGATTCTCGTTGGCTTCTTCCTCGCTGGATTAGTAATTCACGGTGGGCTGCAGGGTTGGTGGCTAGCTCCAATTATCACCAGTCTCAGTGAGTTGCCACTCTTTGTGGGTTCTGTCGTATTGACATCCTTTAACGACAACGCGGCGATCACCTTCCTCGCTAGCCAAGTAGACGGTCTCGGTGCGAGTCTTAAATATGCGGTGCTTGCGGGAGCTGTATGCGGTGGTGGCTTGACGGTGATTGCAAATGCTCCCAACCCCGCCGGTCAGGCTTTGTTGAGTCGTTTCTTCGGTGATGGGGTTTCGCCCGGTAAGCTGATGATGGGCGCACTTGTACCGACCATTATTGTATCAATTATCATGCTGCTTTTCCCAGACCCAAACAAAGATGCTATTTTCGATAAGGGTGAGGCCAAGCCAAAGGTAGAGGCGTTGGAGGGAAAGGCTCATTAAAAATTACATAAGACGATGTTCACTGGATTGGTAGAGGCGACGGGTAAAGTAAGGTCAATTGATTTTGACGGCGATCAAGCACGCCTCAGTGTTACTATTCCATTCGCTAGTGATCTCAAAGATGGTGAGTCTGTAGCACTCAATGGTTGTTGCCTCACGGTTACAACTCACGATGATCAGACGGCTTGTTTCGATGTGTTGAAGCAGACGCTTGATGTAACCTCTTTGGGAGAGTTGGGGGAGGGCAGTATGGTTAATCTTGAGCGAGCGATGCTGGCAAGTGACCGTTTTGGCGGTCATTTCGTGCAGGGACACGTGGACGCTACTGGTGAAATTCTCGACCTCACAGAGCACGGGCAAGATCATCGGCTAGAAATTTCTTTGCCCAGTGATATTCAGACTCTGTGCATCGACAAAGGATCTCTCGCTATCGATGGTATCTCTCTGACAATTGCCGAGCTTAAAGCAAATAGCGCGGTATTCTGGATTATACCACACACGATGCAGGAGACCCGACTCAGTGATGCTCAGGTTGGACAGAAAGTGAATCTCGAGGCCGATGTGATCGCCAAGCATGTGGCGAAGCTGCTTGAGGGCAGGACGGCTTGAGGCTAGCTCATGAGCTTGCTGCTACTTTGTGTATCTGCGCAGCTCGAATGTCTCATATGTTTCCTCTGTGGTAACATGAGGAAATTGCGACTCAAAGGCCGGCAAATGAGTGTCGCCTGGATAGCTCTGGTGAACATGGGAGACCAAAAGCTCGTCAGTGATGGGCAGAAAAGCTTCGTAAACTTGCGCTCCTCCGATGATGTAGACTTGAGTATCAATAAGCTTGATCGTGTCTAATTCATCAGGGCTGTGAATTACCTCGGCTCCGGGTGCTGACCAGCTGGTGTCGCGGGTGAGAACAATACTTTGGCGGTTGGGCAGTGGCCTGCCAATAGAGTCCCACGTCTTGCGGCCCATGACGATGGGATGCCCTGTAGTGTGCCGCTTGAATAGCTTGAGATCCTCGGGGAGATGCCATGGCAGGCCGCCATCTTTGCCAATGACGCGGTCTGAGGTCATGGCGACGATGGCGGTGAGTTTGATGTTGTTAGCCAAGTGTTGAGCGTAGGTTGTTGATTTGATGTAAACAGGCGAAGCGGGGGCGGTTCAGTTTAGGGCTTCTTTTTGTTGAAGTCGTTCAGATTAATAAGAGGGATAGAGTTTCCTCCAAGTGTTGCACGGGGGACGCTACCATCCCATTTTTCAATGGCTCTGAGCTGAAGTATTTCTGGATTTTTACGAAGTGCTTCACCTTCTATGTTAATGGCTTCAGCTTGGGCTTTGGCTTGGGCTGTGATTTCGTAGGCCTTGGCGTCGGCGAGTTCACGGCGCTGTGCAGCTTGCTCGATAGCTGCTAGTTTCTCTGCTTTAGCTGCTACTTGTTTGCCTTCTTGCTCGGTAGTGAAACGTTTCAGCTCTTCAATTTGGCGCTCAGCAAGCTGCTTTTGTTGTTTCTTTTCTTCGACACCCTGAACAATCATTCGAGGGAGATCAAAGCGTCGTAGTAGGACTTCTTCAACCAAGATGCCCTTGTCTGAGAGGCCAACAAGGCCCTCAAGAATACGGGTTTGCATGAATACCTGAATATCGTCTTTGTAAAAGTCTTCAGCATTTTCAATGCCCTTACCAGCTTCACGAATGAGGGAGCGAAGCTTAGGGGTGAGGTGCACTGTTTCCAGGGCAGCAACATTACCGGTGTCTTGAACAGCTTCAGCAGCTTGGTTGCGATCAACTCTCCACTTGAGAGTGACATCGACTTCTGTTGTTAGTTGGTCTTGTGAGGGGACGCCGACGTCCATCAAGGTGAGCTCTTTGTTACGACAGTCAATTTTCTGGATTTTTTTCAGTGGGTTGATGATGTGGAATCCCTCTGGTAGCTCGGTGGTGTCCACCTTGCCAAATAAAGTCGCCACTCCTACGTGACCTGCTGGAATAGTTGTGAATGGAGTAAGTGCGGCGAAGAGAAAGACGATAATAAAGAAGGGGATGACCAACTTGCCTATCCATTTGGCTTTGCGAATGCTGGCTTCATCGATGTTAATTGTGTTTTGGCTCATAGATTTGTTTTGTTATCTTTGTTGAAGTAATTGGAGAGGCAGGCGTCCTGGTGGCTTGATGAACTAAACGGAGACAGCTGCTTTGATGTGTGGGTCAGGGTTGTAGTCGCGCAGCTCGAAGTCGTCAAAGGTGAACGCGTGTATGTCATTAATTTCTGGGTTTACCCACATGGTGGGCAATGGTTTGGGAGCTCGGCCCAGTTGGAGCTCTGCTTGTTCAATGTGGTTGCTGTAGAGGTGGAGGTCACCAAAGGTGTGCACAAAGTCACGCGCCTCATAGCCGCATACCTGAGCAACCATCATGGTGAGTAAGGCATAAGATGCGATGTTGAAAGGAACGCCGAGAAAAAGGTCGGCGCTGCGCTGGTAAAGCTGGCATGAGAGACCAGGTTTGTCTGAGTCGATGTCATGAACGTAGAATTGAAAGAGCATGTGACAGGGGGGGAGCGCCATTTTATCAACTTTGCCTACATTCCATGCGGAAACCAGATGCCTGCGTGAGTGGGGATTGTTTTTGAGCCCGTCAATCAGGCGCTCGATTTGATCGATGATCTCTCCATCGTCACCTTCCCAAGCACGCCATTGCTGGCCGTAGACGGGGCCCAGTTCGCCATTCTCGTCAGCCCACTCGTCCCAGATACGAACGCCATTCTCTTTGAGATAGGCAATGTTTGTCTCTCCTTTGAGGAACCAGAGCAGCTCATGAATGATCGAGCGGAGGTGAAGTTTTTTTGTGGTGAGACATGGAAAGCCCTCACGCAGGTCAAAGCGAGCTTGGCGACCAAATACGGAAATCGTGCCAGTGCCGGTTCGGTCTGTGCGAGACTCGCCGTTGTCGAGAACGTCTCTGAGGAGGTCGAGGTATTGCTGCATGAGTGGAGATTGGATGCTTGAGATTTAATATTCAAGATGAATCAGTCGTCAGAAATAGCTTTAGCCGATGAGATGCTCGCTTGTTTCAGTTATTGCATGCGAACACAAAGTGATGATTGTAAAATGAGAGCTTTCCAAATTGCAACTACACTAAATTTAGAAGATAATGTGTTTCTGTGCAACAAACCTATTTTAACTCCAGATTGTGTTGGCATTTGATGAATCTCGTTAAGATGGGAGTTCGACTTGCCGCTGTTGCCAGTCTACTGGCATTTGGTGCGCGTTGGCATTGGTTGATGGATACTTTAGCCAATTTCAGGGTTCAATATGCCTTGTATTTGGTTGCTGCTTCAGTGCTTTTTTTGTTGTGCCGTAATTTTCGATGGCTCGGTATTTCGATGGTAGCTGCAGCTCTTAATCTGTGGATTATTTCCCCTCATGTGATACCCCTGTCCAGTGCGGTGGAGAGAACGGAGGAACAGGGGGTGGCGTTTCGATTGTTGAATATCAATGTGCTTTCGAGTAACCGGCGCTGTGATGAGGTAGAGAATTATCTGCGAGCGGTTGATGCTGACTTTGTTTTCGTCATGGAGGTTAGTCCATATTGGAAACGGTGTTTAGAGAACTTGCGAGATATCTATCCACATCAACAAAACGAAATTCAATCAGGCAATTTTGGTATATCCTTATTGAGTAAAATACCCTTTGAGGAAGTAGCAGTTCCTGAATATACGCCCCTGATCCCATCGGTTGATGCTCAAGTAATCATTGGATCGAAAAAGCTGCGGTTGATAGCTACTCATCCGTATCCCCCGATCAACGGAAAGGTGAGTCATCTGCGTAATAGGCACATGCAAAAACTAGCTGAAAGCGTTGTAACTGACAAAAATAAGACCAACACGATTGTGGCAGGTGACTTCAACATGACGCCTTGGTCACCGTATTTCAGTGACTTTTTGTTATCAGCACAGCTTAAGGATAGTGCAAAGGGCCGAGGCTTAAAGCCTACCTGGTATGCCTTGCCCACATTCTTTTTTGGTATTCCCATTGACCACATCTGTTATAGTAGG
>CBFHKM010000041.1:0-1465 GCA_965656385.1 Oceaniferula sp. | reverse complement strand
CGAGGCTTAAAGCCTACCTGGTATGCCTTGCCCACATTCTTTTTTGGTATTCCCATTGACCACATCTGTTATAGTAGGCGGCTTCGGGTTGATACGCGAAGAGTGGGGCCTGACCTAGGGTCTGATCATCGAGCTGTTTGGGTTGATTTTTGGATAGGGGGTTGAAGCATTCACATATAGCTTGGCATAAGGATGTGCTCGGGGTATTAATATCTTATACATATTAATTATCAGAGAATATGATTTCTTTTCGACCGGTTACCTACTTGTTTTGTTTTTTGTTGTGTTTTGGCGCATCAAGTCCTGCCGACGTAAAGAGGGTGAACAACTCCATTGGGTATTACCTCGATTCCCGTGATTACAACACCTTATCGGTCAATACATCGGCTCAGCTTCCCTGGGATTTTAAGTTGTGGGGGTTCACGGATTTTAACGGTGATCAGAATGAAGGGAATAGATATGACCTAGCGAGGTTTTTCATGGAATATAGGCTTTTGCATGAAATCCCGGAAGACTGGATCTTCGGGCTGAAAGGTGTCGGACTGTTGACTGAGTTCAATAATTTTAACGGGTCTGACAATGATCTATTTCGCTTTGGTCCCTACGTTTCGCGTAAAGTAGATCTTCCGTGGGGTAAAGAGGCATTCTTGCAATTAAGAATGTATCCCTATCAAACGGAAAGTGATAACCGCCAGCTTAGCCTTAGTTATTTTATACCCTTTTCGGACAAATGGTCGTTGTCTGGATTTGCAGACATCAACTTCATAGATGGGGGTTCAGATCAGTGGGTGATTGAGCCTCAACTCAATTACAAGCTCAACGATAGCATTAATCTTCTGCTTGAATATCGATACAACGGTTTTGAATCTTCAAACCCGAATTTAAAAGGAAGCGGGGTTGCGCTTGGAATGAGTATTGAATTTTAGATTTTTTCTATGAGTGCCCATACCAATGAAGGTGAACAACCTCGTAGTTTGTATCACTGGGTGTGGGGGCATCCATATGCTGCACTGCTTGGTATTGGTGAATTAGCTATGCCGCAGCGCCGCAGGTAAGAGTTGGTGGTTCCTCTTATGCCATCAGCTTAATCATTACGGCCGGGTGGCCTACGCAGTGTCTTCTTCTCAGCGTGCTTGGATTTGTCATCAAGCATACGGTTTTTGGCGCGGCGTGAGCGGCGGCGTTTTTGACGGCGGATTTTTTCAATCGCTTGTTGGCGGGCGGATTTTTTGCCGTCGCGGATTTCCTCGAGGCGTTCGCAGAGTTCGCGGCGTGCGAGGAAGCGGTTGAGCTCGCGGGATCGTTGCTGCTGGCACTTCACTTCAATGCCGGAGAGTGTGTGCTTGAGATAGACGCATGAGGCGGTTTTGTTGATTTTCTGGCCACCGCTGCCGCTGCCTTGGATGAATTTCTCAATGAGGGTGTCCTCAGTGATTCCGAGTGATGTCATTCGAGCTTCGAGAGC
>CBFHKM010000040.1:7336-15434 GCA_965656385.1 Oceaniferula sp. | reverse complement strand
CAGATTCATAAACGCCAATCTCCAAACGCCAAATACCAAATTGCTAATGCGCCAAGAAATTCTGAAAAAACCTGTCAATTCCTACCAAAAAAAGTTACCTCGCCTGCATGTCGGAACCTACTCAGACCGAGGACACTTCAGCGAATGATACCCAGATTGATATTCAGACTGATAAAGAATCTACCAAGAAGTTTTCTCCATTTGCTGGCTGCTCAATCTTTATCATCGCAGGAGTTTTAGCCGCCAGCATGGTTGGTTTCACCGCATGGTCGTATTTTAAAGTGAAAGACACCATCGCTGAATTCACTGATGAGTCTCCTCAATCCATACAGCAGATAGAACTTAGCGACCAAGAATCAGCACAGGTTGCACTCAAGGAGAAGCTGATCGGCTTCCGTCACAACATCGAGGCAAAGCACAAAGCGCATATCACATTGGATACTACTGAGATGAACCTCGCCATCGCCACCTTCGAGATTCTCAAGCCGCACCGCGATCATCTCTTCATCAGCTCCATTGTGGATGACCGCATCGAGGCAAAAATCGCCTTTCCGGTAAAAGCAGGCATGGGCACAGACGGAATGCGCTTCATCAATGCTACCATCATGATCAAGCCTGAGCTCGTCGAAGGCGCAGCCTTCCCTCGCATCACCTCGGTCAACTCAAGCACAGGGGCCGAAGTCCCTGAACAGTTTCGCCACTTCATCTCCGAGACCCTACTTCATCCCATGAAAGAAGACAAAGAGCTTGGCCCCATCTTCAGCAGCCTCTCGGACGTATCCATCGAGGGTGATGCCCTCGTCCTACACAACGACCCCGACTATCAAATAAGCACTCAACCCAGCGAAGAGAAAAAACAATCCATGTTCGAGCGCCTGATGACGGGCTTTGCCATCATTGCAGTATTCTTCCTTGCTATCGTGTCACTGATCATCATCTTATCCCGCCGTAAGGCTAAAAAATCTTAAGCCAATCATTCTTTTATTATGAACATCAACGAAAACTTCCTCAAACTCAAAGCCGGCTACCTGTTTCCAGAAATCGGCCGCCGTGTCAGTGGCTGGACTGAAGCCAATCCAGACAAAACTTCCAAGCTAATCCGCTGTGGTATCGGTGATGTCACCGAGCCCCTCCCACAAGCTGTGCGTGATGCCATGCATGCCGCTGTCGATGAGCAAGGCGAGCGTGACACCTTCCGTGGCTATGGCCCAGAGCAAGGCTACGACTTCCTGCGCGATGCTATTGTTGAAAACCAATTCGCTGGCCTCAATATCTCCGCTGATGAAGTCTTCATCTCAGACGGCTCCAAATGCGATACCGGCAACATCCTCGACATCTTTGGCCATGGCAACAAGATCGCCATCACCGATCCCGTCTACCCCGTTTACGTCGACACCAACGTCATGGCAGGCAACACCGGCGAAGCCGATGAGAACGGCGCCTACGAAGGCCTGATCTACCTCCCCTGCACCGCTGAGAATGGCTTTGTCCCCGCTATACCATCCGAGAAAGCCGACCTCATCTACCTCTGCTACCCGAACAACCCAACAGGCACCACGGCCACCCGCGAGCAGCTCGAAGCCTGGGTCGCCTATGCCAAAGCCAACGATGCCATCATTCTCTATGATGCCGCCTATGAGGCCTTCGTACAGGACTCCACCATCCCTCGCTCCATTTTTGAGATCGAGGGCGCTCATGACTGCGCCATCGAATTCCGTTCATTCTCCAAGAACGGCGGCTTCACCGGCGTTCGTTGCGCCTACACCGTCATTCCTAAGACACTCACTGCAACCACATCCACAGGTGAGCCAGTCAGCCTACACTCGCTTTGGAACCGCCGCCATGCCACTAAGTTCAATGGAGCCTCTTACCCCGTTCAGCGCGGAGCCGCTGCCGTGTTCTCACCCGAGGGCAAGGCTCAGGTGAGTGCCCTCATCGAGCACTACATGGGCAATGCCGCGCTGCTGCGTCAGGCTTGTCAAGATGCAGGCCTCACCGTCTTCGGTGGTGAGAACGCACCCTACGTGTGGGTCCAGTGCCCTGAAGGTATCGACTCTTGGGGCATGTTTGACAAGATGCTCGAGGAGGCGCAAGTGGTCATCACGCCGGGTGCCGGTTTCGGTGCCGCAGGTGAGGGCTACTTCCGCATCTCCTCGTTCAACACCCGTGAGAATGTCCAGGAAGTCTGCCGGCGTATTGCCGCTCTCTAGAGCGATTACCTGATTCAAATCATCCAACAAAAAAGCCCTGCTGATATAGCAGGGCTTTTTTTGAGTTAGTTTTACGAAGATTCCTAGGTGCGTAATGCGCTACTTTTTTGCTTTGCCCGTCTTCACCGGGTGCCAGGCTTGGATTGCCTTGGTCATGCGCTGCACGACTTGAGGATGCTCGGCAGATAGCTCATTTTTCTCGTGAGGATCGTCCTTCACGTTATAGAGCTTTACTGGCTTCGTGTCCCATACGTGCAACTTGTGGTAGTGGGTCGTGTCTTTGCCGCGATAGCGCAGCAGTAGCTTCCAATCTCCCTCGACGCACCAGAGATACTGCAACGTGCCATCGGGATTGCTAGTAGTCATATTGTGTGATGCATTACACACCCCGAACACAGCCTTCCGTTCCTTGCGGGATTTTTCATCGAGCAGATCAATCCCTGACAACCCCTTGGGTGCTTCGATACCGGTAGCGGCTGCAATCGTGGGAAACAAGTCAATGGCATGGGCAAAGTCCGGAGAGCGCTCCGGCTTCGCCTTGCTCGGCCATGACACCATGATAGGGGTGCGGATCCCATTTTCGTAAGGGCTGCTTTTAGACCGTTGCGCGTAGCCGCCCCATAGCTTCTGATTCGGATCATCGGCATTGCTGCTAGGAGCCGCCCAGCCATTATCACAAATGTAGAGCACGACCGTATTCTCAGCCAGGCCACGCTGCTCAATGACACCTAACAACTCACCACAAGTTTCGTCAAACCACTCACACATCGCGTAATACTTAGCAACATCCAAGGCACGCCCCGACTTGCTGTATTTTTTCAACAGTCTCTGCGGTGGATTGTGCGGCGTGTGCGGCAGGAAAGGTGCATACCAGAGCAGAAATGGTTTCTTCTCAGCCACTGCCATATCGATAAAATCAGTCACCGGCTTCAGACCCTCCCTCCCAATTTTCAACCCGACATCCCCGTGCCTTCCATCGCGTTTAGGATCCCCGTGGGTCATGCCATGGGTAAAGCCTCCATCCTGATAGGAGCCTTCCCACCACTTGCCAGACTGGTGTGTGAGGTAGCCGTTCTCCGTAAGCATTTTGATAAAACTCGGATGCTTGTGAAAGGCCACACGCAGCGGCATATCCAGCTCGGCACGCTGATTTTTCCCGTCGACATCGTTGCCGGTGATCCCGTGCTCAAAAGGGTAAATGCCCGTTGCCATCGATGCCAATGAGGGGCGGCACAGGGGGGCCGCGACATAACCACGGCTAAAGACCACGCTGCGATCCGCCAGCTTGTCTAAGTGAGGCGTCTTGATCTCTGGGTGACCCATGAAGCCGTAATCCGTCCAGGCCTGGTCATCACTGAGAATAAAAACAATATTAGGCGGCTGCGCTACCGCGTCCGAGAGCTGAATAAGTGCGAGCCAACTTACAATGGTGAGCTTTTTTAGAGTATTAATCATGAAGATTTGTGCATTTCGAACGACATTGTCCGGCTCGCGCTCGGCTACGTTATTAGGTATTTAGAGATTAATACACAATGATCTGTTGGCTTCTTACACGAAGCTAAGGAGCGAAATACTCTTCCTAAGTCGAGTTTATAGCATTTGCCAATCTAACAACACAGCTGCTTGGCCACGATACTGACCAGCCTCATCTATCAAATTCCAAACAACAGATTTTTTCACCATAAATCGCCTACCACTGGATGATACTCTTACACCTTGGTAATTATCGATATAGCCCTTCTCTGCCACTTCCTTGAGTAGTCGTTGCCTTTCCTCTCTTCGTTGAGGCTCTGCCGACAATCTGGACGGCAAGCTGATAAGCTCTTCCCAATTCAGCTCGAACAATTCAAGCGCAACGCGATTCCCATAATTAAAGATCGGGTCAGAGTCATCATTATGAGACAGAACGCAGAACTTAGCTTCAAACAATGCTTGGTCCAAATCAGCCTCTGAATCAGCCTCTGCATCGGGCTCAATAAGATGCTTGCCCGTTACCTGTAAAAAGCTCGATAAGATAAGATGTGCCTGCTCACTACGATTATAATCCATCATCAAAAGGTATATTATTGATTTGAATGAATCTCAGCTACTTCAGACATCACATTCAAAGACCTTTCCAAACAGGAGTGCTCTAGGTTAACGCCTCTAGCAAAGCTTGAGCCACAGCGGCAGACGATCCAGGATTCTGACCTGTGATGATCAGTCCGTCTGTCAGCACTAGTGACGTCCAGTCATCCGCCTTTTGATATAGCCCACCTGCATCGGCGAGCTCATCCTCGAGCAAGTATGGCACCACGTCCGTAAGTCCTACTGCGGCTTCCTCAGAATTACTAAATCCCGTTACCTTCTTACCCTTCACCAACACCTCTCCCGCCGCATCTTTCGCTTTTAGAAGCACAGCAGGAGCATGGCAGACTGCAGCCACAGGCTTACCTGATGCAATAAATGCCTCGATCAGTGCAATTGAATGGGTATCGGCATGCAAATCCCACAATGGACCATGTCCACCGGGGTAAAACACCGCATCAAAATCATCTGCGCTGATATCAGCTAGTACGTTCGTGTTGGCTAATGCCTGCTGCGCTTCTTGGTCTGAATCAAAACGACGTGTATCATCAGTTTGAAAATCAGGCGCGGAGCTCTTCGGGTCTAGTGGCGGTTGCCCCCCACTTGGTGATGCCAGCACGAGTGATACACCTGCATCCCTTAGTCGATAATACGGACTGGCAAATTCCTCCAACCAGAAACCAGTCTTCTCACCCGTGTCCCCAAGCTGATCATGTGATGTTAAAACGATAAGCACTTTCATAGTGTCACTAGTTTGCACGCATTTGCTGACTTGTCATCTCATTCGAGCTATAAATTGAGTGCATACCTAAATGTCTCACATGAATACAACGAAAGAGAATCTCGATAACCTATCCCCTATTGTGTCACAATTAGCTGACTATTTTCGCGATGATTTTTGGGGCTGCCAGGACAGCCTCAACTCATACTTCGGAGTCTTTACGTCCTCAGCCTGATATACGGTGATGCTTTCTGGGCTGAAATCAATTTGATACCAGTTGTTACCCTCATTCTGCATACCTTTGAGATTCAAATGGTGGCGGTTACCAATCTTTTGATATGCCCCACGATGATCGTGGCCATTTAACCACATCACTACATTAGGAAACTTATCGAGCAAAGTTGTCATCTCCGCTGCGTTGAAAAGCGTATGCCCGCCATAGGGCTTATGCATCGGGTAATGGCACATAATAACAGTAGGCTCTTTTTTATTAAGTGCATCTATAAGCACGCCTTTCAGCCACATCATTTGCTTCTCAGAAATTCCTGCGCTCCAAATCCCGCGAGCAGGCCCCTTCAACGCATCGTAGTGAGCTTTCGCCAGCTTGTATTCCTCGGTCTCGATATCGTGATTGAGATGACTCACATCGCCATCCAACACGATGAAACGATATCCCTTGTGGGCAAATTCATAGTAGGCCTTGTCCTTGAATCCAAATGCACGGTAGACACTCGCAGGCTTACTCAGCCCATCCGCATCTTTGTAAGGCACGTAATAATCATGATTCCCAAGCACCTCGTAATTCGGCACATTCAAGGTATTCCAGGCGGCAAGGATATCGCGAGTGTGCTGCCAACGCTTTGGCTCTTTCTCGATCGTTTCTTTGGGAAATTTTCCGTAGTCAATGTCATCCCAGTCAATGATGTCACCCAGCACCACGCCCCAGTCGAGATCTCGTTGATTCCAATGTGAAATGGCATTTTTGATGCGGGCGATTCCCTCCCTCGGCTCACGTGCTCCCCGAGGGTTTGTGTCAGCATATTGTATGTCAGCAACGGCAGCAATGGAAAATGATCCCACTTGCTTGACTTGCTTGACTTGCTCACCAGCCATCACTGCTGTGGTTAGAATCGATCCCAAGCTAAGTAATTTAGCAAAGGGGTATATACATTTGATCATATTCATAGTTACGTTGTTCGTTGAACTTCTCTTACATCCGCACATCACATTTAAAATTTCGCAGATAAGATCTCGCAGATAAGATCTCGCGTTCAAGATTAGTGCCTCTACCCGGAAAGAGCAACTCCAAGCGCAATCAAAACGAAGTAGCCCAAGCATCCTCAGGAGCTAAGCTCATTGGGTATTGCTTGAGCATTAAGTTTCCTGAGCTGTTTCATGTATTTCTCTGCCAGTCGCATCTCTCCCACCAGGCTGCACGATGAAATAATCCCCAGGTAAGCCTCTACCTCATCTGGATAGTAATGAATAATCTTAGCGTATTCATCAATAGCATCGTCGTAGCGCTCTTGCTCAATGTATCTGCGAGCCAGAAGATAAGTCAACGCGGGCTTACCAAACTTATGATCCGGAAATACAAGTCCAACAATGAGACCACTGAGGTAGTCAGTGGTAGGCTTCACCGTCTCAGGGATCAATAGAAGTATAGCTACGACTAGACTAACTAAGGAAAAAATCACAAAGGGCAAGGCTTCATAAGCATCGGGCGTGTAAACAGCTCCACGCGCAAATACACCTTTGATTAATATAGCAAACATAATAAAGAACGATGCTGAGCAAAGCCACCGGAAAATGGTAAGTGGTTTATTTGAATGATCGCCCATTACATGGAGGTGATTTGAATCTACAGTGATAGCTTATCAAATTCTCTCTTTTTACCAACTTGTAAATTCGCTACGCTATACCCATGAGAATCATCGCCTTCGCACCAGAATTGAGAACTCTTATTCTCTTCGGCTTCGTCATTGCTCACGGCTATGCAAACGCGCAAACCAAATGGAAAAAGCACCTCATCATGGAACAAGGTCACTGCAACTCGGCACTGGCTATCGACGTTAACAACGACGGCAAGCAAGATGTGATTGCCAGTTTCAACGGCAAGGTCAGCTTATTCATTGCCCCCGACTGGAAAAAGGAGATCATACTTCATCAGTTCGAGAATGCAGTAGCGGGTTGTATTCACAGCACAGCCATCGACGTTGATAACGATGGAGATCTTGATTGGGCAGGATCACTAGCTCACCATCACCCCTTCTGGTTAGAAAACCCAGGCCCCAATGCATACAAAAACGCATGGACACGGCGTATCATCGATCCAGAAATCACTGGGATCCATTGCCTGCTGACTTCGGACATCGATAATGACGGCAGGCAAGATTTGGTCATTAATAATTTTTTGCCCGACCAAGGTATTGCCGACTCCATGGCATGGTTCAGTGTACCCGAGAATGTACATACCGCAGAGAAATGGCAGCGCTATATCTTTGCTGACGGTGACGCACGCGGTGGTAGCCACTACATGAGTGCCGCCGATATCGATGGTGACGGCTGGAAAGAAATAGCTGTTGGCGCAAAAGGCAAACCATTCAAAGATGGCAACTGGTTCGCATTCTGGAAAAACCCAGGCAAAGAGGGTATCAAGAAACCATGGGAAAAAGTCATCTTAGCTGAAGATCAACTGGCTGCGACAAACATCCTTGGAGCTGACATCAATGGTGACGGCAAAGTCGACTGGGTTGCCAGCCGAGGTCATGGCGTGGGAGTTCTATGGTTTGAAAATCCGAGCTGGAAAATTCACGAGATTGACACTGAAATCAAACAACCTCACAGCCTTACCGTGGCTGACCATGACCAAGATGGAGACCTCGATGTGGCTAGCTGCGGTTTCGAGAGTGAATGGGTGCGCTGGTATGAAAACGACGGCACAGGCAACTTCACCATCCACACCCTTGATGAAGCTCAACAAAGCTACGACTTGCGATCAATTGACATGGATGGCGACGGTGATGACGACTTATTGAACGCCGGGCGTGGTTCCAAAAATGTCGTCTGGTATGAGAACTTGCACAAATGAGCCCGCCAT
>CBFHKM010000040.1:6482-7079 GCA_965656385.1 Oceaniferula sp. | reverse complement strand
AAAATGGGTAATACCAACAATACAAACTACCCAAGATAGCACCCCATTGACTAAACTTATTATTGGTAATTTA
This sequence comes from Oceaniferula sp., assembly GCA_965656385.1. GTDB lineage: Bacteria > Verrucomicrobiota > Verrucomicrobiia > Verrucomicrobiales > Akkermansiaceae > Oceaniferula. The sequence continues at coordinate 7,006 of CBFHKM010000040.1, read as the reverse complement.
TTTTTCATTTCTTTGAAATATCACGAGTGAGTTTGGCGATTTCTATGCCATGCGTATCGATTTGATGTGAGCTGTAGTTAGGCATTTTTTCGATTTTGATAACCCCTTTTGGCGCTATTCTTGTGCCCTCATGAAAGTGACACAAAATTCACTGATTTCCATCGAGTTGCCAGAAATTTTGCAAAGCTCGTGCAGCGCAGAGCCAAGACGGACATTGGTTAGATTTAGCGTAATTGGCCGTTCATTCTGGATATTACCCCTCAAAACGAAATTGATGCCTTTATACCCGGAATCCCCTTCGGCATCGTGTAAGCGAGCCTGTATGTGTAAGATATCGATAGCTTCACGAAAGGTAACCTCCCAAAGCTCAACTTTGGGCAGCCTGATAGTCTTCAGTTTATTGAATGTGGGGCCTTTATGGTCTCCCGCCCATAATGAGCTGAACGAGAGCGCTGTCATGCATAGAAGGATGTAAAATGGTATTTTCATGATTGTACCTATAAATATACAGAGAATTGATTCCC
>CBFHKM010000040.1:4758-6473 GCA_965656385.1 Oceaniferula sp. | reverse complement strand
AGAGCGCTGTCATGCATAGAAGGATGTAAAATGGTATTTTCATGATTGTACCTATAAATATACAGAGAATTGATTCCTTCTTCTATTAGAAAAAACTCCTATTTTTTGGGGTATACGCACTAAGCTTGATATTTCTGAGTGAACGACAAAAGTCACTTACCCGTTATAAGGGGCGATCTTCAACAAAGGAGTTAGAGCTTAGATCGACTAATCAGCGGGTAGCCGCTGACCCGTCGGGGTTTACAACGGGTTGGGGTGCGCCGATTTGTTCGGTGTGCCCAGTTTCATGTACTTTGGACAGCAGTCGTTTGCTTCGTCCGACGGTTGCGCCACCAAGCGCGCAGAACGAGAACCACACCGACCATCACCAACAGAAAACCAACTGTGGCGGGAGCCAGCGTGCCACTAATGGCCGCCGCGAGAGTGGGAGCTGAATCGTTGGCCCCACTGGTATAAATATCGTTTATGTCTACCGCAGTGATGCCTACTCCCACCAATCCAGCGAGGATCAGGGTCCACCCTACGAGTTTTAAGGATATTGTTGTCATACTTTTTGTAAGTTATTCTCACTGCACAGATAAGGGCGATTACAATTTGAAGCTCCGATTGGAAGCGGCAGCCATCTTCAGCGATGCAATGTTTTCCGAGCCGAACATGGAGGTCTGACACGGCGCGTTAGCGACGTTGTCCATCGCCGTCTTGTTCGCTTGAGAGATTTGTCGGGAGTGCTCGGTTTCACCTCGGGTTTAATGGTGGTGGGGAAGGCGAGGCTGGTAGGCGTGGAAAGATCCGTTGGATGAGCTTTCCGACACCTACACCAATTAGCCCAGGAATAGTCGCAAAAATCGCTGTAGCGATGAGCTCAAAAGGAGCTAGATTGTGCGATGTGCTATCAACAAATGATCCCTCGTAGACTATCCAAATCAAGTCAGCTAACACAGCAGAGGCAATTATTATAGTTACACATTCCATATACGAATGCTGCCTCAAAAGAGCGCCACATAGAATGGCCCCAGGAAAAAGTGCAATCGTAGGAAACAAATGCTCGTATTCATGCCCTGTCGTAACGGCAAGGATCAACCATAGAACTACATTACCAGAAAAAATAGCAAGAGTCGTATTCCGTCTCTTTTTAGGTGATGCAGGAAGTGGTGGTGGTGTATTCATGATTGTATTATTGAGTGTGTGCTTCGTCACAGTATCTATGAACTAATTTATATTTTTTTGTAGAACTCTTTGACCGTAACATTTTCATCTTCAGATAAGATGCCTAATATCTTAATTCTCGTGTGTGTTTTCAGAATCAGAAGATTTTACATATTTCGGTCCAATTACTAAAGCCGCACTAACTACAACCGATAGCCCTATGATCATAGGCCAATAGTCCTCAGGATTATGAGATTTAATTGCCCCAAAAATAATCACAAATAGTATTACAGATGATATTATTGTGATAATTATGTGTATCGCTTTCATTTTATTTTGTGTGTGTTTTTATTATAGGTAAGTAAATCCATAGCACCCAGTCGCTCACGCAACTCGGCAATCTCATTCTCGAGTTTTACGAGGTAATTTCCGACCAAATAGAAAAAGAATGTCCTTACATTCTACGGAGTGCTGATTCTCTCTTCTATTAGAAAAAAGTCCTATTTTTTAGGGTACACGCACTTAGCTTGATATTTCTGAGTGAACGACAAAAACCACCCATGCCTGAC
>CBFHKM010000040.1:0-4660 GCA_965656385.1 Oceaniferula sp. | reverse complement strand
CTATTTAATTGGAGAAATCAATGCGTCGCCATTGGCTCAACTCCGTCTCTCCGTGTGGACCGATTGCCCATACCCGCCAGCGATGTGGTTGCGCCCCAGCTCCAAAGGGAGCCCTCATTTTAATGACCCCATTCTCCCCACGCTCGATCGCCTTTTTGGAAAACACGTCGAAGTTACTGAGATACCATTGACCGGTGGCTCTAGATCCCCACTGGGCTTCCACAACATATTTCACAGTAGCCTCCCCGCCACCTACCCATTCAATCTCAGGCCTCTGCGACCGAGGCCAACGTAATCGGCGCGCACCATCAGGTGGCGACAAGAGCTTAGGTGTTTCGATGGTGACGGATTCCTGCTCTTGCGACTTTACATTACCTAAGTCTTTCAGCATGTCCCAAATCCAAGGCTCCCCTCCGCCGACACCCCTCGTTGCGATCAGCTTCCACTCACCCTCATGCTCCCGCCGGAAGATGAAGAGTGTCGTCGTCTGACCAAGTTGTGCCATCCGATCATCCTTACGGGGCTTGTCCACGGTCGCTGTTACCAGACCCAGTGCGAGGCGATCAGTTCCAGACACCCCATAGGCCTTAACTTTCCCTACTTTCACCCCGCTTACCCTATCGCCCCAGAGTCGAAGAGGAAGGCTGTCGAAGTCGTCAGCCATTGCTTTAATACTTGAGTCGTCTCCCGTAATTGAATCAGTGAAAGCGTCGATACACAGCTTGGAAACAGCCGCCTTCTCGTTGGGCGCGAGTTCAGGCATACCTTCTTGGGCGGACGGAGGTAATTCTGGCTCCGGCTCGCGATCAGCAAGCGACCTGGCCTTGGCATAATTACGCGATGTGTTGACCAACACATACCAGCCCGCTAATCCCTGCGTATTAATGAGTGATTTACGAATGTTTTCTTTGGCCGAGATTCCAGTGAAATTACCCAGGTCCGTTCGCATTATGTAATTATCCCGGCTATCCCCCAGTATACCGCTGTTATCGATATGCAAAATATCGGGTTCCGCGTTCTTTTCCGCCGCAGCCCAAAAGACTTTGTGGAAGTCCTTTGCTTCGAAAGACCGAACGGTCACAGCATGGCCTTGCTGCTTTGCCAGAGCCTCAAGATACTCCGGCACCAACTCAGGCGGTGTGTCGCCGTCGTGAGGAGAGCCGACTCTCCAAAGCACGATCGTCTCCTTTGATTCTTCGAGGGTGGCTTTGCTGTCCGAGGAGGACTGCCCTTCGCCAGCTTCGCTCAACTCCGTTGACTGCTTCGTCTCCTTCGTCTCCATTTTTAATCCATGTATCACGGGAAACGAAACCGCTTCTAAGATCAGGATGGCGATAGCCAGCTTCCCCAGCGCGGTCTTCCAGCCTATCACTGCTGCAACAACAGCAATAGCAATCAATAAGATCCAGACGACGCCCGCGAGAGAAAAGTAAGGAACCGCCCCTAGGTTAAAAGCCCAGCTTGCGATTGCAGTCAGTAATGCTACCACACCCCACTGCATGCCCTTGGACTTCTTATTACTCGAAGTGGCGAAGCTTTCGGGTTGTGACATGGTCGATAGAATACGCCTAATATGATCCGGTTCATTTGATGCATCACCCGCCTCTTCAAGCGCTACATCGATCTGCTCCTGTAAGTGCAATATGACTTCGTCGACTTCTTCTGCAGGGGCATGCTGCATATTTTTCCTCACCGCATTGAGATACTTGCTAATCTCGTTTTGAGTTGATTTTGAGTAGTTCATTTTTTTGCTTCTTTGTGACTGTTTTCGATATCGGCTATTGATCGGTTGATGCCCTCGAGTGTTAGTTTCATTTGCTGCAGCTGCTCACGCCCCTTCCCTGATAATGAGAGATACCTTCGGGGAGGTCCTTCGCTGGAAGAGACGACTCGTAGGGACAACTTGCCCTCTTTCTTCAGCCGCCCCAGGATCGGGTAGACCGTGCTTTCAGAAACCTGGAAAGAAGGGTACTCGTTCAAGCGACGTACAAGGTTGAGCGCGTAATTCTCCTCTGCATCAAGGAGAAGCAGAATCGCGTATTCAATAATTCCTTTTCGGAGTTGTGTGATCCACTGTGCCATAGGGCTGTGTTGAATAGATTGTTATTCGTTCTTGAGTAATAGGCTTTGCGTATTACGTATTACATAATACTGATTAGAGGATACTTGTCTAGACCTTTTTTAGGCTAACGTAAACTGCGCCGCCCACCCCCCTGATGAGTATGCGCTATTTTATCCAATTGAGTATTGCTAGTCCGTTGAATTGCCGGCGGGATTAACTTTTGAATCGGCCGATATGAGAATACTCGATTTGTCCCACCCATCAGCAAGATTGTATTGAATCCACTCAGGACTCAGATGGATGTCTAAGGAATCAAGCTTTCCTGGCCCCAAGTTCTGGTAACCGTGTGGAATGTTTGCGGGGCCTAAGACTACGTCGCCGGCTTCAGCATCGATTATCTTATCGCCGACAGTGAATCGAGCCCTTCCTTCGGTGATGGTGAAGATCTCATCGTAGGGGTGAACGTGCAGGGTTGGGCCTTCTCCAACCACATCAGTGACGTAACGAATGAGTGTGATGTCGGTATTCAGGCTCTTTCCCTCAAGAAGGCCACGAAGTGCCTGCCCTGTGCTTTGCCATTCACTGGCGGAAACTTTTGCGGGCTCTACTTTCGATTGGATTGGCATGGCTGAGTAATTATGAAGATAACCTGAAGCTCAACCGCCGCCGGATCAACGTGAAAAACAACAAACGGATCTAAAAGCTGTAAAACTGCGAGAAGTCGTGAACGGTTAACCGTCGGATGCAGCAACTTGTTAGGCCACCATTAGCGCAGAAGTACCTCCATAACTGGTGCATAAATAGTGTTAAGAATATCCGCAAGTCCCATTCGATCGAAAAAATCGTAAACGTGCCTTGAACGAAAAAGCACGGCTTCGACAACAACTGCTATCAATGGTAGAAATAGTAAAAAGAGGGCTGTAAATATCACTAAAATCCCCCAACGACTAATGGATACGAGGAGTTCACGCATCTTTGGCGTTCCAATCTTTATGGGATTCTTATCATTCATTGTAGTATTTTCTAAGCCGAGCGTCGAAGGTCTGGCACCGGCTACCGACGGCGTGCCTTCGACTGCGGGTTAAAGTTTATAGTTACGGAAATCATTCGGACTCGGACTGGGTAGCCGGTTGTCCAGCACCGTCTTGTTCGCTTGAAAGATTTGTCGGGAGTGCTCGGTTTCACCTCGGGTGCGATGGTAGTGGCGGAGGCGAAACGGGTGAGCGTGGAACCATCCGTTGGAAGAGGAGCACCAGCAGCTGGACGATTCCCCAGCCAGGGAACCATCCCGCGATCAGAAAGAAAATCGGGCCGGTATCGGCGTATGCCTCTGCCGGCGCATTCGCACTACCCTGCCAGTTTCCATAGCCCGAGCCGGCAGCCATGAGCATTGCATACCAAAGAGGGAGAATCGCGGCGAGGATAAGCGCTAGGTGGAAGCTGCGTCGCATCCGACGAGATGCCCAGAACGCGATCAGTGCAGAAATGGCCATGCCCCAAGCCATGTATTTCGGGTCACCGTAGCGAAACATCACCCACACAGTCTTTAGAACATTTGGTGATGCAATCGCGGGCGATAAAACGGCTAGAGCGGCAATAATAACGAAGGTTCTTTGCTTCATATGGGAGAACTGTTTCATCTGGTTATGAAATCGGCGTGAATGCACGATGAAATCTTCGTGAATCTCTTAAGCGAACGTTTAGCATCACGGGCGGCTATAAGCCGTCGCGTGCATCCGGCTTGTTCGCATTTGCTGCTACTCACTATCTAGCGCTCCCGGCCTCTTCTCTGTCTTTTCTAAAACGTGACTACGGATCCCGGTTTTAAGGCGTGCTTCGGAAGTGGCCTCGAATCGTCGAATACTCGCATCTGTTCGGGAGTTTCCAGTATTGTCTTACTTTCATCGTACAGCTCGGTCTTTTTGTCAAATACACCTGCAGAATCGAGCTTGAGATGCTTGACCATGAATGGATACATCGCCTGCCGTTTCAGGAATTGGTAACCGTGTTTTTGATTAGGGAAATGCGCATTCTCCACGTTCATCTTCTTGCCGAACAGATCGTAAACACTTCGGATGTAGGGATACTCGACAAGCGGTGTATTCTTTGTCCAATCACCACCCACAGAAACGAGCAGCATTGGCCGTGGAGCTGCGAGGGCTGCGATCTCGGCGTTGTTCGTTTCCAGTTCAACTGTCTTGTGAATCGGCATTCCGCTCTCACAGTGACATCCACCAAAAAAATGGGCTGATACCATTACGACTGGCACTGAAACCCGAACGCGTTCGTCCACCGCCGCTAGAAGAAAGGTTTGTGTTCCTCCACCGGAGCAACCGGTGACACCGATCCGCTTGTCGTCAACATCGGGCAGTGTTTGAACAAAGTCGATCGCGCGTATACTGCTCCATGTTTGCAGAGTCAACGCTTGTGGATGTTTGTGATCCCAACCCAGAGAACGTGAATCCCCAAATCCGATCATGTCATACGAAAAAACCACGGCGCCCATTCGCGCAAGCGTAGCGCAACGATGTTGTTGCTCAGGGCGGTAACGACCCCCTTCGGGACCACGAGCGTGTCCATGTGGACAGAGAACTACTG
>CBFHKM010000039.1:0-15480 GCA_965656385.1 Oceaniferula sp. | reverse complement strand
TGATGGCGAGCTTTCAAGCTGTCGGACCGATTTTATCCATCGGTCTACTGGTAGTCCCAGGTGCCATCGTTTCTCTATTCACCAACCACACCAGATGGCTGTTTTGGGGTGGTGGAGTAGTCGGGTGTGTGAGTGCTATTCTAGCCGTCATTATCTCCATCCCTCTCAATATTCCAACTGGTCCCGCCATCGTTCTCGTTCTCGGCAGCCTCTTTATTCTAGCCTATTTCTGTAGCCCTAATTACAGCCCATTCAAAAAATCCCAAACCAACTAAAACAAACCTAACAAAAAATATGAATAAAAAATACTATCCTTATCTTGGTATTACATCAATTGTTGCATCGTTAAGCTTTTCCGCCACAACAGAGGCGGAGGAAAACGCCAATGTTATAAACAATGGCGCTAGCTCAAACAAGCAAGTTGAAGCAATACGCCTCGAACCTACAATGCACCTGAGATTAGCTCATGGTAATACCACACTCCCTTCAGATGAAGTTGAACTGGGTGGCCATGACCCTTCAGAAGACAACTTCAACTTCCAAGGTTTCGAAATCGGCGCCAATATCTATCTTGGTGATTACGTGTCCGGCTTCGCCACCGTCAATACCTACAAAACCGACGGCAATGACTTTGAATCTGAATTTGAGGAAGGCTTCCTCAAATTAACTGACTTGCCAGGAGGTTTTGAACTTCGTGGTGGTCGTATGCTGGCACGCTTAGGCGACCAAAATGCACGTCACCTTCACGCATGGGATTTTGCCGACGCAAATATGACCAACGTCAGATTTCTCGGTGAAGAGGGATTCGCTTACGATGGTGGTGAGCTCACATGGCTCATACCAACATCATGGCAAGATGCGCTAAGTATCGGATTGGGCTCAGCAGTTGTCCACGATCATGAAGAAGAAGATCATGGCGATGAAGATGCAGGTGGTGATGATGAGCATGGCCACAACGAGGAGGCCGAAATGGCACGTCCCGAGAAAAACGTTGTCGTTATTCGCTATCAAACACAATTTGGTCCTAGTGACTTTCACCGTTTTCAGGTGGGAGGTAGCTTCCTTACAGGAGATAACGGCTTTGGTATGACGACCGATGTTTACGGTGCTGACTTCACCTACACCTGGCGTCAAAATGGATTCGAATCCGGCGGACAGCAATTTCGCTGGCGCACTGAATGGATAATGCGTGATGTAGAAAACGACGAAGGTGGATTCGATGATAGTGGCTTTAACACGGCTTTACTCTGGGAATTCAAAGAAAACTGGGAAGCCGGTCTTCGTTACGGATATCTTGAGGGTGTTTCTGATCCTGAGCTCGCTGAGCGCCACCGTATCTCACCATCCCTTACCAAGAAAATTGATTTTGGAAGTGATCTCACAGGTCTTGTGCGTCTGCAATATAACCACGATGACATCAAGGGTCACGGCACAGAGGACAGCATCTGGCTACAATTTGGATTCGATTGGGGTCCGGGTGAGGTCCGCTAATATTTCCTCATCGTTTTTATGCTATTTAGTATTGGATAGCGTAATTGAGAGCTAATAACATGACGGAGTTGAGCATCTTGCTCAGCTCCGTTTTTTTGTCTGTATACGTTAAATTTTAAGGCTTTCATAAAGCCGTGTGTTCTTCTCTTCATCCTTACCGATATATTCTAATAAGCATACCCAAGATGGCATTGACGATACTACGCGAGGCCAGTGAAGATAGACATGAACAATAACACGCCGTCATGCGTTTTACTAATTACCTTATCGCCTCTTCTATCATGAACATCGAACCGATTGCCTCTATTAAAACATGTTACCAAGAGAAATTTGGTGTTCCTCGTCAACCCGGCCTAGTAAGTGATGCGTGGGGGCAAATAACTTTCGAACCTCATTATCGTGATTCAGATGCTGTAAGAGGATTGGAGGGATTTTCTCACCTATGGGTAATATTTGTTTTTCATCAAACCAGCGGTAAGCAGTGGAAACCTAGTGTGAGGCCTCCCCGCCTCGGCGGTAATAAGAAAATGGGGGTTTTTGCAAGCAGGTCTCCATTTCGGCCCAATCCAATAGGACTCTCCTGTCTAGAAATAGAACGAATAGATTATGATAATCCACATGGCCCTGTCATTCATGTACGAGGTGTTGACCTCGTTAACGGCACTCCCATCATCGACATCAAACCCTATGTACCCTATGCAGATTCCAAGGCTGAAGCCGTTGGCGGGTTTGCACAGGTGCCGCCTCCATCCCTCTCCGTGCGTTGGCGTGAGAATACCGACAGCGCGATTGATTTAACGACAAAGCAATTAATCGAAAAATCTTTATCTCTCGATCCCCGCCCCGCCTACCAGCATGATAATGATCAGCGTGAATACGGCTGTCTCATTGCAGGACACAACATCAGGTGGATAGTCAAAAACAATGTGGTCCTTATCCTTACTTGTTCGTCCCGTGCGCCTGACGAATAATGACGGCTGCCAATGCACAGCCAATGAGATTAAAGACGAGATCCCAGCCTGTGTTGTTATAGCCACCAACATTAGTTTCTGGAATCGTCAACGTAGCGATAAATTCGACTACCTCATTCAATGCACCAAACCCCATACCCCCAGCAGCGCTCAAAATACAAAGCCCATGGCTAGCTTCAGGGGTAAGACCTGTTTGTTTTATTATGTTAGATCGAAGAATTTGCCAACAAACCCAGGTAGTAATTCCAAATCCGTAGGTATGAACTAACTGATCATACTTAAGCCAATCTCTGATAATCCACCACGAATACAATACTGGCTGAGAGCCATTCTCAGTGAGGGATTCAGGCATATGGATCAACCCCCCCGCCATATGGAGTAAGCCCCAGCAACTCATACCCCATAACACGCCCTGCGAGAAATTCACTCGCTGGTGCACTAACGCTAAACTTGTGATCAGCACAACCATCACCACGATGTAGAAAACAAATTCTGAATTGCCTTGTCTGATGGCTTCTAAAATGGCCAACAGCATATAAATAGCACTAAAGGCGATGAGGGTTGGGCTAAAAATCGATCCGCTCTTATTCATAAAATAGTTATTGTTACTCTGGCAGAACCATTCATTTTTTTCCATCGTAGAATAATAAAAAATACGCTAGGTTTGTATTCTTATATACCTCTCATGAAATACCGCTCCCTTATCTTCGATTTCGATGGCACCATTGCTGATACACTTGATGAGGCTCTCAGCATTTACAACATCATGGCTGAAGAACATAATTTGCGCCTTATACGCGACGATGAGGTTCATTATCTGAGGCATATGAAACTGAGTGATTTTCTGGATCACTTAGCCGTGCCCAAAAGGCTTGTTCCTAAATTACTCATCAAGGGAACTAGTATGCTTAAATCAAGAATTAGTCGCTTACCTTTGATTCCAGGTATTGCAGATGTGTTGCCAAAACTCAGTAAACAAAGCGACCATTTCGGAATTTTAACATCGAACTCCGTTGAGAACGTAGAGTTGTTCCTTGAGCATCATGGCATGTCAGATGTCTTCTCTTTCGTTTCCTCGACTTCAAAACTTACCGGTAAGGCGAAGCACTTACGCTCTATATGTAGAACTTTTTCAATTGAGCCTGAGGAAATCATCTACATCGGAGATGAGATTCGTGATATCAAAGCTGCCAAAAAAGCAGGCGTCCCAGTAGCAGCTGTTGGTTGGGGCTTCAATTCACCTGAGGCATTAGTGGGTATGAACCCAAATTTTCTCTTCCACGAGCCTAGTGAGTTACACGATCTTTTGAAGTAATGCTCACTGGCGTCACTTGCCGAGTAACATTTTAATACCAAAAACTAACAACACGACGCCAAACATTCGGGTCAAATATTGGTTACTTAGTTTATGCATCAAGTCTGTGCCAAACCATGCTGCCAGTGCTGCGGCAACGGCTGCCACTGCAACTACGCGCCAGTCAATAAGGCCCTCGCCCTTGCGAAGTGAGGTATTCAGTGTTGCTACCAGAGCAACAATTACAATGATCGCTAATGACGTCGCCACAGCTTTTTTTTGTTCAAACCCGAACGCTGATACAAATGCGGGTACCATCACTATTCCACCGCCAACTCCACACAAAGCACCCAACAAGCCAGCAGCTATACCAGTAAAAGTAGCAATCAGAAAAAACTTCATAGAGACTTAGGATGTGCACACCGTTGCAATAAGGCGGTGCAACACAGTGCGGTGATCCAAACCTGAACTCACCAATGCTTTGTCAGCATCAAGACAGGCCTTCATCGCCGCTGCTAATTTATCAACACCAAATGACTTTGCGCTCTGACTCGCTAGAAACATAGGATAGGCATTTACTCCACCCGCTTTCTTCTGAGGCAACCACGCTCTTTCGTTGGCTGGTAGCGCATCAAGTGCACTCGCGTACTGCCGGTAATTATTACTCGGCACATTACGACCTTGGCTGACCACTGCAGACATAAATAAATTACGCACGGTAGGTATGATTGACGCTCTCAGAATACCAACTGCACTCTCCTTGCGAGCGAGTTGTTGATCAATAAGCTCAAATGCGCGACCAGCATTTTTTCGCTGCAATGCATTGCCAATTTCAAAAACAACACCTGCATGACTCAGCGGCACAAGCATCCGAACATCGTCTTCACTTATCTCACGGCGTTCTGCTAAATAAACATCCAGTTTATCTAATTCACTCAGAATTTGGCGTGTATCGACACCCACTAAAGTAATAAAGAGATCCAAGGCATGCCCTGTAAAAATCAAACCTAACTGGCCCGCCTTATGTTTAACAATGGGGATCATTTCCTGCTGCCAACCATCACGCCCTACATCAGGCTTATCAAATACTTCAATATTGGCAGCCTTCTTGAGAAATTTAAAAAAGCGTCTGCCCTTATGGATCGCAGTACTACTAATCAAAAAATGCACATCATCCGGAAGGCCTTCCTCCAAGCAAGATATCAGTGCCTCTGTTCCCTCCTTAGCTCGCTCAGCTTCACTGGTGCGATCACTACCCAGAAAATTAGCATTTTTTAACCATACTGTCTTACCCCCTCCAAAAAATGGAAGTGTCTGCAGAGCCTCAATAGCTTTACCACATGCGATGTAAGCATCCTCTGCATTACTAACCACACCATCAATCGTCTCCTGAGAGAAGTCATCGCCACCCTCCGGCTTCAGCTCTGTAAAAAGCGCAAGTGCCGCTTCCGCAACACTACCCTCATCAGAACCATAAATGACATGAAATTGACTCACGCTCAAGAGAATCAGAAATGAACTGCCAAGAAGCAAGTGCGAAAAGAGTCGCATCACCTACTTCAGCATAAACCCCCCGAACGGGTGATAGACAATTTAGGGCAATTTAGTAAGATCCAGTCTGATGTTACCATGCTGCCGAGCATATAGATTTGTTGAAACTTATGCAACATCGTGTAACTCGGATAAGTATCAAAAGGTAATTCATTTCCCCCTACACTTACACATTCAATAAATCATGATTTCTCGTAATCCCTTACTCGCCGCATTATCTGGCCTCGCTCTTCTTTCCACCCTACCGCTCGCTAGCGCCGAGCCCAACAAAGCCAAACAAACTGGTCTCGTTCCAGACGCTCCTGCAGCTAAACCACTCAAGGCTTTGCTCATTGCCGGCGGTTGTTGCCACGATTACGCGCAGCAACACAAAATTATCTCCAAGGGCATGCAAAGCCGGGCTAATATCCGAGTTGATGTACTTTGGACTAGAGACCAGTCCGTTGATCCACCTTTCGATTTCTTTAAGAACGCTGACTGGGCTGAAGGTTATGATGTTGTCATTCACGATGAGTGTGCTGCCGGCAACAAAGATCCACAAGTCATTGCGAATATCCTCAATGCTCACAAAACCATCCCTGCTGTTCACCTTCATTGCGCAATGCACTCGTATCGCACCGACGAGTGGGCTAAACATATCGGCTTACTCTCTAATCGACACGGCCCAAGAGCTCCCATCTCTGTAGAAATCGTCGACCAAGAGCATCCGATCACCAAGCCCATGAAAAGCTGGATCACTACCAAGGACGAGCTCTACAACAATGCAGAAGTCCACGGTGCCCACACCCTCGCCATAGGCAACCAAACCTACAAAAAAGGTAGTAAAGATGTTACTGACTCCGCCATCGTCGCATGGGTGAACACCAAACATGGTGCTCCTTCATTCTCAACTTCCCTCGGCCACTTCAACGAGGTGGTTCAAAGCGAGGAATACCTCAATCTCATCACCCGTGGAGCACTCTGGGCATGCGGTAAAATCGACAAGCCTGCCTACATGACTCCTTACACTGGATCCAATACCATTACAGAGATCCCAGCTAAGGCTAAAAAAAAAAATAATTAAAGACATTGGCAAGAGAGTAGCACCCGCCAATGCAAGTTTTGTCAAAGTCACTGCCCAATCAGCTCAAACAAAGCAAGGTCATGTGCCTTGGCATGCTGTCGACAGCAATTCAAAAACCAGGTGGTGTGCAAACTCAGGCACTAAACCTGCATGGATCCAGGTTGCCTTTGAAAAACCCATTCATCTGAGTGGCGCAGAGATCGTTTGGGAAATTCCCAACCAGTGGATGCAATACTCCATCGAGACCTCCAGAGATGGCAAGTCATGGCAGCTAGCGTTCGATGCTTCTGATAACACAGCCACTGGCACCCGTAGGGATAAGTTAGGCAATGAAAGCATTCGCTTCATTAAAATCAATATCCTCGCCCAGCAGAATAAACTCTGGCCGAGCCTTTGGGAGATTCGTCTCTATGACCAAGACAACAAACAAGTGCCTTTGTTTGCTCTGCTTGAACAGAAGAAAGCTTCAGCTGTTGAAACGACTGATGCGACCAAGAAAAGCAAGGCAACAGACAAGCTAGACCCCTACAAGGATTCCGGTAACTACAAACCACACCCACACCGACTCAGCGCTCAGGAAGAGGCTAAAATTCTTAAAGATGTGAGTGTTCCAGAAGGTTTCACCGCCAGCCTCTTTGCCCCATGGCAAATGGCCAATTACCCAACCTATGTAGCTGCTGCTCCCAATGGTGATTTGTATGTATCCTCTGACGGCAACGCATCCGGCGGGCGTCAACCTGGACGCGGACGAGTGCTACGACTTCGCGACACTGATAACGATGGTCGAGCTGATGAAGTCACCGAGTTTATCCGCGATATAGATTCCCCCCGAGGTTTGCTCTGGGATCAAGATCGCCTCTACCTACTTCACCCTCCTCACATCACTGTATTCCACGACGTAGATGCAGATGGAGTTGCTGATTCATCCAAGCGTCTCATTTCCAATATCGCCTTTGGTTTCAAAGATAGAGCTGCCGACCATACCACCAATGGATTAGAAATGGGACCCGATGGTTGGATCTACATTGCGGTCGGTGACTTCGGTTTTATGAACGCAACGGGTAGCGACGGGCGCAAACTCCAAATGCGTGGTGGCGGTGTCGTTCGTTTTCGCCCAGACGGAAGTGGTATGGAAACTTTCTCAGACGGTACCCGCAACACCTATGGTATTGCCATTACTCCCACTCTAGATTTTTTCGCTCGTGATAACACCAACGACGGTGGTGGTTGGAACGTGCGCTTGCACCATCTCTCTGGACTTGAGGATCATGGTTACCCACGACTTTACATGAATTTTACTGATGAAATCGTAGCCCCACTTGTCGACTACGGTGGCGGCTCCGGTGTTGGTGCCTTCTACCTCGGTGAGCCCGGCATCCCTGCAGCCTGGAATAATCGCCCCTACACCTGCGACTGGGGTCGTCAGGGCTCTTACCGCCACATCCTTGAGCCTCATGGCGCTACCTTCAAGGAAACAGCTAAGCCTAAAATACTCATCAAAATGTCCCGACCTACCGACGCTGATGTCGATGGCATGAGTAATATCTACCAAGCCTCATGGGCTGGACCTGCCAACTTCACCTGGAAGGGCCCCGAGCATGGCTACATCGCTCGAGTCACTCCCACCAACTACAAGCCCACACCACTGCCTGATTTTGCCCAACTCAGTGATATCCAGCTCATCGAGCTTATCCGCATTTCACCCAGTCATGTTCGTTCACTAGCTGCTCAACGCACCCTACTTCGGCGCCCCGCAAATACAGAAATGACGAAAGCGTTGCTGCAGGCCACCAAGGACCAATCACTCGACCTCGGCAAGCGTATCCTCGCGCTCTACGCCATCACCCAACGCGGCCTAGACAGCCAACATAGCCAGTCCGTCATAGATCTTATTGTGCCTTCCTTCTCGTCCACCTCCGCAGACGACCCCATCCTACCTCTTGTCACCCGCGCACTCGGCGATCTCGCCATCGACTCCCGCACGGCTGGCCAGCCAGGACCGATACCGAATGACTTCCTCAAAAAACAACTACAGGCCAGCCATCCTCGTGCCATTCTTGAGGCTATCGTCGCCACTAGCTTCCAAAGTAAGCCGGAACTCGCCGCTGACATCGCGAAGCACCTTGGTAGTGAGGACCCATTAATCCGACACACCGCATACCGCGCCCTCTCCAAGCTCGGCACCTATAAGGTGGCACTGGCCAAGCTCGACTCCGATAATCTAATCACACGTATTTCTGCAGCACGCGCACTCATGCGCATGCATAAAAAAGAGGTGGTTGATGCTCTCATCAGTCAACTTGAGACTCAACTCGACCCCGCCAAGCGAGAGCCCATTTTAGCTGTACTAACGAGGCTCTACCAACGTGAAGGTGAGTGGGCTGGTGACTCATGGAGCACTCGACCTGACACTCGTGGGCCCTATTATCAGCCAGCTACTTGGGAACAATCAACGCGCATTCTCGAAGCCCTCAATGGCGTGCTTGAGAACCCAGCCACCAGTAAAGAAGAGAACTCCACGCTCGTGTCCTTACTTGGAAAAAACCGCATACAGAACGACCGAGGCCTGCAACGCATCATTACACTCGCCGAGCAAGACCCTACCTTGTTGCCGACTCTTCTCGGACAATTGGCAGATAAAGAAAACATTCCAGCTGACGCGATACCGCTCATCATTCAAGCGGCCAACAATACCAAAAATCCTGCCGAAACTCATAAAGTAGCAATCCCTATACTACTCACCCTGAACCACCCCGATGCCTTTGACGCACTAATGAGCTCACTTGAGTCCCTCATCAATAACAGCAAAGCCGCCAAAATTCGTGATGATATCCGCCAGCACCTCATGGCATCCCCCCAACTCGAAAATTATGTCGAACGCTTCATCGCAATCTATAGACTAAATCCGGAAAGTGCCAAAGGACGTTGGTCTGCTCAAGCTTTGCTCCAGCTCGCAACCGGTAAAAATATTGGTATTGAAGCTCGTGAGAGTAGCCGCAAGGCCATCGACTCAACTTGGTCAGTGAATAACCATTACAAGCATACCCTCATGGAAGCTGCCTTCTGGACTAAAATTCCCTACCTCAATGAACACATCAGACTCATGCTTAATTCAACAGACGCTGGGCTTAATAGACGGGCAAAAGGTGCAGCCAGTCGGCTTGGTATCCAAGCAACAGGCATTGATAAAACTCCAAAAATTGCTTCGCTCAATCCAGAGGAAGCTGTGACTCAAATCCTTAACCACAAACAAGGCAACTCCGTTCTAGGCGAGGCTGTTTTTGCTCGGGCTACATGCAATGCATGTCACACAGTCAGTGCAGATGAGCCACCCAAAGGTCCCTATCTCGGATCCATTGCTAACATCCTTCGTCCTCAAGATCTTGCTGAAGCGATCATCTTACCCAATAAAGCTATCGCCCAAGGTTTTAAAACCAACTTAATCACGCTGAAGAGCGGTACTGTTCACATGGGCTTTGTCACCGATGAAGCTGGAGAGACAGTCACCATTAGAGATATTACTAGCAAAAAATCCACGTTCAACAAGTCGGACATTACCAGTCGTGATACCTTGCCAAACTCCCTCATGCCTGCTGGCTTGATGAGTAGCTTTACAGTGCACGAGACCGCAAGCTTACTTCATTATATTACGGGACTCGCAAACTAATTTGTTACAGATCAAAACTGTTTTCTGATTGCGAGCGAGCCAAAGCCTTGTGGATCACCTTGCGATTGATACTGCTTGCTTCGGTAGGTGTGAACGTAGCCAAACTCCCAATTACCGCGGCGTATACCGAATCCTATATAGACTTCGCCTACCAACGGCTCCTTGTTGATGCCGGTATCATAACTTCTAAACACAGGCCCATCGATCGTTATATCGTGATAAATGGCACTGCCCCGAGCACCAATGATAGCATAAGCAGACCACCTACCCTCGTTGCCCGCATCATTACTGAAAAGTCTCTGGGTGTGTGCTGTCTGATTGAGGCGCGCATCAGAAAACTCGACTGGTAAGTTCCAACCAATTCGGATCATTCCACCAACATGGATATCTGTGAGGAAGTTACCCAGAGATACACCCGCTTCATGAAATCCATCAACCTCCAAATCCATCGGCAACTCTGCATCCTCTAGGAGATGCCAACGCCGCTTTTGGTTAAAAACGATGTTTAGGGTTGGCTCATTGGGCATTTGGCTGTCCCAACCTTGAAATTTCTCTAGGTCACGAATATCATGGATATAATCTTGGGTATCTTCAGCGAACGCGTGTGGACCCACTGTGCCAATTGATACCTCAACCGAGTTTAGGGTGTGTTGATCACGAGCATGCACCGAGAAACCAAGACCTAGCCAACCAACGTATGGTCGCTCTCCGGGATCTGGTACCTCTGAGAATTTGTTGTCGGGAGTAAACATCAACTGAGTTAGGGCAAAGCCATAGCTGTAGCTAATATTTGGTGAATCATTCAGGCCCCACATTTTTTTCATTAACTCAGAGCTGTCCGCACCCCCACTCAACAAATCAAGACTGTGCTGGATAAAAGCGATATCAACCGCAGGTTTTCCCGGTGTAATATATGAAAGCCTTCCCCCTGAGGTATAATTTGCATCCTCACCATTAAAAAGGTCGTTTTCGTAGTAGAACGTTAAATAACTTTTATCGTTCGTTTGATGTTCGTCTGCGCAAAGCTGTGGAAAAGAGCCAATGAGAGCCGGGCTAAAACATAGTAAAATTTTAGCAGCTAACAATTTACGCATTAATTTGAACATAATAAGTGATGCTTTGAATATAATAGGTTGGTTGGTTGAACGAGCTATTGTGGAGCTACAATCAGCTCATCACCCACCTTGACATCGATAGATCCACCAGGAAACGATCCTGGCAGTGGATCTGCAAAATAATTATCATCGATGTCTATTCTAGAAACAACTAGCCGACCAATAATTCCAGTACCTCGTCTTATCGCAAACTCCCTACCCTCTCTAACTTGGTCTTTATATTTAACATCTAATACGATCAAAAATATACCCTGATCTTCTGCCACCTCTCCAACCTGAGCCATCACGGTTGCCATCGAAATACGTTTTGCACGACGTTGTTCCTTATTAAGTTTTCCCGCTTCACGTTCCGTCATTACTTGTGCCTCTTCTTCAGCGAGCTTTCGCTTTTTGATCTCTGCATCAAGCTGATCTTTCAGAAGGCGCCTCTGTTCCTCAAGTTGAGCCAAGCGCTGAGAGGTCATATTTTGTGGAGGTGTTAAGGGTGGGGTGGGTCTCTCGTTTACCTGACCAGCCTGTAGTCGGCTAATTTCTGCCTGTAAGCGTGCATTTTCATCCATCAATACTTTAGCATTGGTAATGCGAAAACCCTCCTGCTCGCCATTTCTCATTGAAGAGTAGGACAAGATGAGGGCTGCGATCAAAATAGCAGCAGTAGATCCAAGCAAAATATGCGTGATATTCATAACTGTAATCTGAACCATACCCCCCCCACTTAACAAGATCTAATCTCAGCCTTCGAGGTGAGTTAACTGCCAGTTAGCTTACTTATGTAAATACGACTACAACCTTGCAAAAAGTAATACATCGAGCCACGTTTCAGCCCATGGGTGAAGGTGGTATTAGTTTAGCTGTGCTGGGAAGCGGTAGTAAGGGAAACGCCGCCTTGGTTCGCTGTGGTTCCACACACATACTTGTCGATGCTGGTTTAAGTGCTAAGCAGCTTGTCCTCCGCATGAATACCCTTGGCATTTCACCAGACCAACTTGATGCCATTCTGATCACTCACGAGCATAGTGATCACGCTCAAGGAGTTGATGTGTTACTCCGTCAACAATCTATTCCTGTTTTTGCCAACGCACTGACTCGAGAGGCTTTGAGTCATAAAATGAAAAGCACCATAACCTGGAAAGTTTTTCACAGTGGCCAAGAGTTTCAAATTGGTGACTTTGTGATCAATAGCTTTCAAATTCCTCATGATGCTGCCGAACCTGTTGGATTTGTAATTACAGCTGGTGATACCCGTCTAAGCATGGTCAGTGATGTTGGCTACGTTACCAACTTAATGCGTGAGAATTTAAAAGGATGTGCTGGGCTCTACATCGAAGCCAACTACGATCAAGCTCTACTGGAGAAGGATACTAAGCGCCCATGGGCAACCAAACAACGAATTGTCTCACGCCATGGTCACCTTTCCAACGACCAGACCGCCGAGGTTCTGACCGAAGTTGCTTGTGAAAAGCTCAAATTCGTCATGCTCAGCCATCTTAGCTCTGATTGCAATAGCCCTGACATTGCATCATCAGCAATATCTGACGCCCTCAAACAATCGGGTCTAAACGAAGTTGATGTTTATTGTGCGCATCAAGATCAGCCAAGTCAGTGGATTAATATTCCAACAGCCTCCGATCAGCGTGGTGTTTTTAAAACCACACTATTCGACGAGTAGACGCATCGGGATCATGCTGGAATGCTCGAAGCCCTCTTTTTTAAAGAAATGTTGAGACTCTTCGCCTATTTTATCGGTAAGTAGAGTAATTCTTTTAAAGTTTTTGTGCTTCGCAAAATCTTTAACATAGTCGAGCAACATCGTTCCATAGCCTTGGGCACGGTGATTAGGGTGGATGATAACATCCTCAAGAAGAATAACTAATCCGCCCATAGCTGTAGAGATCGTAAACAACAAATTCACCATACCAAAGATACGATCATCATTACGAAGCACAAAAATTCGGCCCCGGTTTGGCTGCTCGAGTATGAGAGCCAAGCCACGCTCGTGAGCCTCCCTATCTGGCATAAAATCGCCTTGTAAGCTCATCAAATCCTCAACGAGTTGGACTAGTTCTGGTAAATCCTCAATAGTGGCGGGCTCTACTCGAACATTTTGCCGAATGCTTGGCTCTTGATTAGTGGGCATATTTTCCATCTGATACGCTTTTTTTAGCATCATTTGGGCCTCTGTGGAGTTTTTTTTAATAAAATTGCAAGTCTGCACGAATGGCGGGTTGACAAGAGGCTAAAAATCCCTAGGTTGCCCGCCCGTCCACAGGTCTGATGTGGATGCAAATCACAATCACTGATTAAACTTCAACCACTTTCACCATGAAACGCACCTACCAACCTTCTAAGCGCACCCGCAAACGCCAACATGGATTTCGCGCACGCATGAGCACCAAGGCTGGCCGTGACACCTTACGTCGTCGTCGTCAGAAAGGCCGCAAGCGCCTACTTCCTAAAGGTGCTGAGATTCACTTCAAGCGCCACATCAAACAGCACACCAAAGCTGCTTAGATCACCCGAAGGTCGCTACTCTAGATTGTAGTATCTGTGAGCAACACTTTCACGGCCACCCTAACACAGGTGGCCGTTTTTTTATCTAGTTTTACCGATACCAGTTATCATGCGTCTAAGAAGAAAATACAGCATGACTCGTCATGCGGAGTTCAATAAGGCACGTAAACTCGGTGTGGCTAAAAGCGGTCGTTTTCTTGTTGTCAGCACCGTATCAGAAAGTGAACTACGCCGACATAAAGCGGGTATCATTATTACCAAGAAAATTGGTAATGCCGTCACTCGTAACAAGCTTAGAAGACGAATTCACAACATATTAGCCAAACACATCGACGAGATTGATACGGCACAAGGCAAACGCTACCTTGTTACCATCCTTCGCTGGCGTGCTCCTCAGGCAAGTAGTCATGAGCTTGAACAAGACTGGCTCAAACAAGCATCAAGGCTGGGCTTACTCAAAGCCACCCATATTTAATTCACCTTCCAGCTTTCTGCACAAATGCTCAGCAACTTTCTGAGCGGATTTATTTACATTATCATCCGCATTTACCAAAAAGTCATCAATCCAGCTATTAAAGCTGTTACTGGCCCTCATACTGGATGTAGATTCCACCCCACATGCTCCAATTATTTCCTACAAGCTGTCAGAACACACGGTCCTTACCGCGGATCTTGGCTGGGAACCTGTCGAATATGTCGATGCCACCCTTGGGGTAAATCCGGAGACGACCCAGTCCCCCCGAAAAAATAATTTCAACTCACAAAATCAACCACTAATCATTACTCAGCATGGACCGTAAAGCATGGATCATACTCTCAATCTGCGGATTATTACTCGCGCTCAATTTTTATTATAAACCTGAGCCCATTAAGCCCGCCCCTGATACTTCATCACCTAATGTCCTCGATAACGATGGCTCAACTGTAAACGACAAATCTAACTCTATCGATGATGCGAACTCCACACCAAAGGGAGAGCTTTTCAATGAAACCTCTATCCCAAGCGTTGGTGAAAACATCGAAACACTAACATCTAGAAACAAAGATGGTAATAAGGTTGTTGAATTTGCGATATCATCCAGTGGAGGTGGAATCAAAACAGCCACCCTGCTAGATCAATTTGCTGTCGGCTCAGATACAGAAAAAGTGGTGCTTAACATGCACTCCCCAGCAACCATCGGATCTATCTGCGATGGGCCAGACGACTTCTCTGGCCTGTATTATAATTTGGTTAAGGATAAAGACGCCATCTATTGCCAAGCAACAACAACAGAGGGACTCAAAATTACCAAGAAGTGGTCTCTGGATCAGGACTTGGAAGAGCCCGGTGCCCCTTGGACTATCAACCTAACAATCACTATCGCCAATGAAGGCCAAGAGCGTGTCCAATTGTCTGAATACTCACTCTACGCTGGTTCAGCGTCACCACTACACCCTAGCGAGTGGGAAAACCAAGGAGGTGCATTTTTCCTCGATAACGGATCACTGACCAACAAAGATAGCAGTTGGTTCAAAAAAGGTTTCTTCCGAGGCGCACGCCAACTCTTTAGCGAGACAGTTAATGACCTCGAATACGCAGGTGTATCTAACCAGTTCTTTACTACATTAATTCGCCCTGATCGGAAATACGTCTCAAACTTTTGGGCCAAATCAAGCAGTGTTCGCATCCCTGGTGATGATCCAGAAAGCCCAAAGTATGGTGTCCGCGCTGGTTTTTCATTGCCTGAGCGTAAGCTTGCCCCAGGTGAACTTGAGAACTTCTCATGCAAGCTCTACATCGGACCGAAATACTACAGTATTTTGAAAAACATGGAGAC
>CBFHKM010000038.1:0-15564 GCA_965656385.1 Oceaniferula sp. | reverse complement strand
AGCAGCTAGGTCAGATGATGCGTTGTAAGCATAGTAAGCGATAGCCTCCATAAACTCATCATTGAAGTCAACGGCTGCATCAGAAGCGAACGCAATGCCTTTCTTATAGAGTGCATTTTGTAGTCCCATCACGCCCATACCAATCGGACGGTGAAGACTGTTCGCAGTCTTAGCTGCATCTGTTGGGTAGAAGTTAATATCAATGACATTATCGAGCGCACGGATGGCCACGGTGATCGTCTCTTTCAGCATCTCGTGGTCTAGTGATCCATCGGCAGTGATGTGAGTATCAAGAACAACTGAGCCTAGGTTGCACACCGCGGTCTCTTCGTCAGAGGTATTGAGTGTGATCTCGGTGCATAGGTTGCTCGAGTGGATGACTCCGCAATGATCTTGTGGGCTACGAAGGTTGCAGGGATCTTTGAAGGTAATCCATGGGTGACCTGTTTCGAAGATCATCTTGAGCATGCCCTTCCAAAGTTCGATAGCTGGAACCTTACGCGTCCAGATCTTACCCTCGTCCGCCATTTTCTCATATTCCTCATAACGAAGCTCAAATGCCTTACCATAGAGGTCATGGAGGTCTGGCGTCTCATTAGTGCGGAATAAAGACCACTCTTGACGAGCTTCCATGCGCTTCATGAACAAGTCTGGAATCCAGTTAGCCGTGTTCATATCGTGGCAGCGGCGACGCTCATCACCTGTGTTCTTGCGAAGCTCAAGGAAGTCCTCAATGTCGTTGTGCCAAGACTCAAGGTAAGCACACCCAGAACCACGACGCTTGCCGCCCTGGTTGACCGCAACGAGTTGATCATTGTGCAACTTGAGGAAAGGAATAATCCCCTGTGATTCGCCATTCGTGCCTTGGATGTAACCACCGGTGCCACGAACAGCTGTCCAAGAACCTCCTAGGCCGCCTGCCCACTTACTCAAGTATGCGTTTTCGGCAATACCGCGTTGCATGATCGACTCGATCGAATCATCAACCTTATAGAGGTAGCATGATGAAAGCTGTGAGTGCAGCGTGCCAGAGTTGAACAAGGTTGGTGTGCTCGAACAGAAGCGGCGCCCTTTGTAGAGCGAGTAAAGGCGGATCACCCAGTCTTCACGATCTTCTTTCTCTGCACGGAAAAGTCCCATCGCCACACGCATCCAGAAGAACTGAGGCGTCTCAAGGCGACGTTGCTTGTCACCAGTTTTGTCTACAATAAGATAGCGGTCATAGAGTGTTTGAATACCTAGATAATCGAAATCAAGGTCGGCTGTTGGGTCAAGTGCATCTGCGAGTTTGTCGATGTCGTATTGAGCAACCACATCTGGAGAAATGCGCTTAATCTTAATGCCATGTTTGAGGTATTTGCTGAAGTGCTCACGGTGAGCCACCTTAAGAGCACGGATACCATCGTTGAGAATGTTCCAATCGAGCACCTCTTCATAGATGTAACTCAGTAGAATGCGTCCTGCGAACTTAGCGAAGTCTGCGTCACGCTCGATTAAGGACTTCGCGTTTAGGATGACAGTCGACTTCAACGCTTCACGAGTAATTTCGGCTCCAATAGAGCGACGCAGCTCTTGCTCGATTTCCTGGTCGCTGACGCACAGATTTAAGCCAATGGAAGCAAACGCAATGCGCTTTTTGAGCTCGGTGCCATCCCAGAACTCAGTGCTGCCATCTTGCTCGGTGACGACCACCATGGATTCTTGATTAGGATCCTCTGCTGGCTCCTCATCAATACGCATCTGCGCGCGCTTGGCACGATACAAAATATAAGCCTCAGCAGCTTTGAAATAGCCTTGGCGCATCAACTCCTCTTGGACAAGGTCTTGTACGTTCTCGATATGAGCAAACGCTGAGTCCCCATTCCTAATACTTTCGGTTACGCCATGCGCTACTTTGACTGCAGCATCAGGATCTTCTTTGATTGATAGAAATGCCTTTCTGACCGCGATCTCAATCTTGGTTTGGCTCCATGGCACAACATTACCATTACGGCGAATCAGTCTTACCGGCATGGTCTGCGGCTCTTCAGAAACAATAACCTCACCATTTTTTTCTAACGAACGAGAGAATACCAAAGACTTAGCTACATCATGCGCATCATTTTCAATGAGTGCCTTCTCAATAAGCAAATAGAGATCATTGCGAGAAAGGCGAAGCTGACCACCTTCTTTTACTTGCTCGGTAAGAGACCTAGCCACGCTGTTGGCAACATTTGAGACGAAATTGCGGTTTTCCTCATTAAAGATTTTTTCCTCTTGCTCTTGTCGTGAAATCAAAAGGTCAGTGAGAGCAATACCGATGGTGTCCGCTACTTTCGCAAGAGACAGTTCTTCCTCCTCTTTTCCTCGGGTGACGAGAATCTGAGGGACACGGTCTGCCGTCTGCTCACCGAGCACGGCACGCCAATCGAAACGATCAGCATTTTCGGTGGATGCAGCACGGTCTGTGATGACTTTTTTGAGAGCGAGGTCTTCTTCTAGAGAGATGGAGCGATACATGAGCGCAGTTTATTCTATGATGTTTTTATGTTAGGTTATGGAATGATTAAAGTAATCAAAGGGAGTTCACCTCAAGCCGAGCACGCCGGCTTGAGGTGAAAAAAGTTGATGGCTTAGAGCTCGTCGTCGTCAATGCTTCCGAGTGCAGTCGATTTCTGATACTCGGTGACGCGGCCTTCGAAGAAGTTTTGCTCTTTCTTAATGTCCATCATCTCAGCAAGCCACGGGAACGGGTTTTCGATGTTGCCCTTGAGAGGCTCAAGACCACAAGTTTCCAGACGGCGATCTGCAATGCAGTCAATGTATTGCTCGAAATCTTCGAGGTTCAGGCCGACTGATGAAACAGGCAGGCAATCACGAATGAAGTTTTTCTCAAGCTTGAGGGCTTCTGCCATGGTGTCACGCAACTCATTTTTGAACTCATCAGTCCAAATTTCAGGGTTTTCGTTGACGAGATCCATGAGCAAATTACGAAGAAGCTCGATGTGGTTGGACTCGTCACGCAGAGTGTAACGGAACATCTGGCCAATGCCTGGGAATTTATTCTGGCGATAGAGGCTAAGAATCATTCCAAACAGCCCGTAGAACTGGGTGCCTTCCATGCACTGCCCAAAGATAAAGATATTGCGGGCAAGTGCCTGCTTGTTTTCAACAAGTGACATATCCATGTCGCGTCTCAGCGAGCGACTGTTTGACACCACAAAGTTGGTCTTCTCTTGCACAGTTTGCACACCTTCGAAGATGGCTTCGCATTCATGTGGGTTCAGACCCAAAGATGACACCATGTAAACGAGTGAGTCAGCATGGATGTTCTCTTCGTGGGCATGGCGACGGAAAACAAGCTCAAGCTCAGGAGCTGTGACTTGATCACGAATAACGTGAATCATGTTATCCCCGACAATGCCTTCAGCCGCGGAGAAATACCCGATTCCCATTTTAATAATCCAACGTTCGACGTCAGAAATCTCATCGGACCGCCACTGCTCTACGTCTTTCTGCATTGGGATATCCTCTGGCTCCCAGTGGTTAGCACGCATGTCTGAGTAGATATCCCAAGCCCATGGGTATTTGAGTGGCAAGAGGCCAAAGCCGCTGATTTTGTCGCCTCCGATAACACGTTTCGATTCTAAGTTTTTCTTAGCCTTTGCCTCTTCTAGCGGGATTGTTAAATCATCAAGTGTAGCATTCATTAGTTTTAGGGTGTTCGTTATTTATTGTTTATTGTTCAGTAGTTGGCGGAGGGAAATATGTTGTTGTGCGCGATCGTTTGTTTGTGAGCATTTAGAATGCCAGCACGACAGAAAAATGTTAGAGGTCGTCGTCTTCGAAGCTTGAGGTGAGTGAGGCACTGCTGGCATGCAGAGGCTGAGCCGAAGTAAGGTGAATCTGCTCATCAAGCCATGGGAATGGGCTTTGAGCATGGTGAAATTGGCGCTGCAGGCCACAGGCTGCGAGCCTGTTGTCTGCAAGATACTCAATGTAAGTGCTAAGCGATTCTGGATCTAGACCAGCTGCAGCGACTGGCAAGGTGGTGATAAGGTCCTGCTCCATTTTCACTGCTTTGAGCATGTAATCCACGAGCTCCTGCTGGAATGAGCTCGTCCATGCTTCAGGATTTTCTTCAGCGAGCTCGTTGATTAGCTTGTCAAACAAGCTAATACGAAAAGAAACATCCTGTAACAGCTTACTAAATATCTCGCCGGAACCTGGAAGTTTGTTTTGGGCAGCTAGGGAGAAGATGCAGGCCCAGAGCGCATAGTATTGCGTGCCCTCCATACATTGACTCATGAGGAAAATGTTACGCACGATACCCTGCTTGTTCTCCAAGGTCGTTGTGTCTGTATCACGATCAATCGGACTGAGATGATCGATCATAAACTGCTGCTTCACAGCCATTGCTGGTGTGTTGGCCAGGGCCGAGCATTCCATCGGGTTGATCGAGAGAGATCCATGGAGATATACTAGAATGTCACTGCGGGTGTTTTCCTCGTGAACGAACCGTCCAAAGACAAGCTTAAGCTCTGGAGCTGTGAGTAAATCACGAATCGTATATATACCGCCTGATTGGGCAATTTCTTGAGATTTAGCAAAAGCACCTAAGGCCACTTTGTAGAGCATTTGACTTGGCTCATCTAGATTCGCCCACTGTGCAATGTCCGTCTGCACCGATGTCTCTCCCGGCTCCCAATGAGAGTTTTTCATCTCCTTGTAGAGAGCGTAGGCCCACGTGTATTTGAGTGGCAAGATGTTGAAAAACATCGAATTGCGGCCATTGATCACTTTCTTGGCTGCATAAGCCTCTTCTGCTTTTTCACGATCGAGGTTGAATGTGCGCTCGCCAAGTTTGATGCTAATTGTATCTGCCATTTCAGTAAGGGTTGTATTGTGAAAAAATGTTTCGGGAAATGTTTCGTTAAGATTTGGGTAGAACTCTTTGAACGTTTGAAGTCATTTGAGCTCAGTCAGTGCTTGATATGAAGATGGATTAGTCGGCTTTTTCTGTCCTGTTTGGCAGTCATCAGGTTAACTTTGAGCTAACTTAGACACCCACACTTCAATATCGCGCAGCATCACTATATTGCCAACAAATCATGGTTTTGGTCAAACAGATTTTGCTCATATAGTATCCACAAATTATTAACAATACAACATGTTGTGGTTTTTCTTTTTAATTCGAAAAGGCTCTTTTTTCTTGTGAAGCCGTCAACCCTTGAAAAATGGACTTCTAAAGGACTATTCTAGCAGAGCTACTAGCAATGGTAACCACTCCGCTGGGGGCGAAAAAAAATGTCTTCTGTTAGTCTCTATTACACAACTAATGTAGTTTTTAAAAAAATTGGTTCAGATCCCTCAACAATACGTTCCACTATTGGTATCATGGCTCTCTTACCCCTTTATTAATGGAAATAAAAATTTATAGCTTGCGCATGCTTTTGATCGTCCTTCGCTCATGCTGCTTGCTCAAAACTCAATTAATTTGTTGATTATCAACAAGATAGATCAAAACCATCAAAAACGTCTCTTAAATCAGTGATACTGGGCAAAATAAGTCGGCGAGTATCAAAGAAACACGTTATGATGAAAACTTTCTCGAATACATTACTAGCCAATAAAACAGTGAATCAGAGTTGCTATTATAGATGATTAGCTTTAGGGAACGCCTTCCATTCAAGGGCTTTATCCTATGTTTCACCTATTCAGCAAAAAAAACGGCAATCTCAAGGACGACTCACTTTCCGGTTTAACAGTAGCGCTTGCCCTTGTCCCAGAGGCCATCGCCTTTTCCTTCATTGCTGGTGTTGATCCCTTGGTTGGCCTCTGGGCTGCTGTATTCATGGGCTTTATCACCGCAGCCTGCGGCGGTCGCCCTGGCATGATCTCGGGGGCAACTGGCGCCATTGCTGTGGTAGCAGGCAAGGCGGTTGAGTATGGTAATGAGATAGCACCAGACCTTGGTTATCAGTTTCTTTTTGCCGTCATCATGGTGGCGGGCGTGATTCAAATTCTCTTTGGCATCCTCAAGCTCGGGCGTTTTATCCGCCTAGTTCCCCACCCGGTCATGATCGGCTTTGTAAATGGGTTGGCCATTGTTATTTGCATGGGTCAGTTCGGATTCTTCAAGAAATTCTCCCACCTCGACGAGGACGGAGGCCGAGTCATGCAGTGGATGCAAGGTAGCGAGCTGGGCATTCTCATAGGGCTCATTGTGCTCACTATGGCCATTATTCATTTTTTCCCTAAGCTCACCAAGGTAGTGCCGTCCACTTTGGTTGCCATCATCTTTGTCGGCGTCATCGCCTACTTCCTGCCGGATGCCAGAACCATTGAGAACGTGCTCAAGGATGGCGGAGGAAAGGGCTCACTGAGCGGCAGTTTCCCGCTGCCCGCCTGGCCAAGTGACATTGCCTGGGGCGAGCACTGGCAGTTCATTCTCAAAACGGCTTTTGTGGTCGCCATGGTTGGCATCATCGAGTCCCTGATGACGCTCCAGCTCATCGATGAAATCACCGAAACACGAGGCCAAGGAAATCGTGAATGTGTTGCCCAAGGAGGAGCCAACTTCCTTTCTGGCCTTTTTGGGGGCATGGGTGGATGTGCCATGATCGGCCAGTCTCTCATCAACATCAAATCCGGCGGCCGTGGCCGCACCTCAGGGATCGTCGCAGCAGTGGCACTCACGCTCTTCATCATGGTCGGCGGCCCAGTCATTATTCAAATCCCGATCGCAGCCCTTGTCGGCGTCATGTTCATGGTTGTCATCGGCACCTTTGAATGGTCTACCTTCAAGAGCTTTGGCAAAATCGCACCATCAGAAATGCTGATCATTCTCACTGTTACTTTAGTCACCGCCATCATGCATGACTTGGCGCTCGCAGTGTTTGTCGGTGTTATCCTCTCTGCCCTCGTTTTTGCCTGGGAGAGCTCCAAGCATATCACAGTTACTTTACACAAGGATACCCCAGAAGAGCGAATTTACGGAGTTGAGGGTATGCTTTACTTTGGCTCAGTCCGCGAGTTTTCTGATAAGTTTCAGGCAAAATCAGATGTTCCAAGTGTCGTTATCGATTTCGAAGAAGCCCGCGTCTGTGACCTCTCAGGGCTCGAAGCGATCAACGCCCTTGGTGAGCGCTACCGAAATGCAGGAAAGGTTCTGCATGTTCGTCACCTGTCCACAGATTGCCAACAGATGCTAGAAAAAGCAGGCACACTGGTAGACATCGAAGTTCTCCCAGACGATCCTCACTACTCCGTTGCCCTATTGCGCAGCGACAAAAGTAAAATTATAGGATCCTAAGCTGACCTCCTGATGAGACAGTTCAAATACACCTGTTGATTACATATTGATCTCATCACGAACGATTTTCATTAACCGATTCATCGGTTTTGAGGTGACAATTGCTTATTTTAAGGTAATCAGCCGTCGTGCTAATCATTAGAAAACTTACTAAGACCCTTGGAGGGCGTACACTTTTTGAGGACGCTGACATGACTATCAACTGGGGCGAACGTGTCGCCTTGGTTGGCCCCAACGGGGCAGGCAAGTCCACACTCTTCAAAATGATCCTCAAAGAAGAGGATGCTGATTCAGGAAGTGTTGATGTTGATGATTACGCCATCACTGGTTACCTAGCGCAGGAAGCTGGGGACCCGGGTGACGAGACTATATTAGAAATAGCTATTGGCATCACGCCAGAGCTTGCTGCAGCCATTCGCACACTGCGCGAAGGTGATGCATCTGGCAAAACAGACAGCCCCGAATATCATACAGCTCAAGACACCTTTGATGCCGCGAATGGCTACCAGCTCGAGCCCAAGGCAAAGAAAATTCTCGCAGGTCTTGGCTTCGAATCTGATGCCTTTAACAAACCGGCTCGCGAATTTTCTGGTGGTTGGATCATGAGAGCACACCTTTCCAGGCTACTGGTGATGGAGCCCGACTTGCTGATGCTTGATGAGCCCACCAACCACCTTGATCTGATGGCTCTCATCTGGCTCCAAAACTACTTGAAAAACTACCCAGGTGCCTTGTTGATGATTTCTCACGATCGCGACTTCATGGATGAGCTCATCGAAACCGTTTATGAAATCGATGAAGAGCAACTGATATCATATACAGGAAACTACACAGCCTACCTTGAGCAGCGCACCAAACGCTATCAGCAAAAAGTGCAAGCCTATCGTAACCAGAACAAAGAGATCGAACGCGTTCAGGAATTCATCGATCGCTTTCGCTCGGTCACTTCTAAGGCAGCTCAAGTGCAAAGTAGGGTGAAGCAACTTGAAAAAATTAAGCGCCTGCCAAAGCCCATTGCTCCGCGCAAAGTCTTTAAATTTAACTTTCCTCAGCCTAAAAGATCAAACCAGAAAGTCATCGAGCTCGATAAAGTGCACATGGCCTATGGTGAGAAAGTCATCTACGACAAGCTCGACCTTACTATTGAGCGTGGCGACCGCATGGTACTCGTGGGTCCAAACGGTGCAGGTAAGTCCACCTTACTCAAAATACTTGCTGGCCAACTTGAATTCCAAAATGGCGAACGCAAAGCTGGATTCAATACTCACCTTGGCTACTACTCACAGCACCGCACCGAGAGCATGGATGAGGCAAATACCGTCCTCGAAGAGGTCATGGCAAGTGGTGGGGACATGCGCGAGGATGAAGCGCGCTCTATCCTCGGCTCATTTCTTTTCCGGCGTGCCGATGTACACAAAAAAATTCGTGTCCTTTCTGGCGGTGAAAAATCACGACTCAACCTCGTTAAGTTCTTGGTCAATCCACCGAACTTGTTGTTGATGGATGAGCCTACTACCCACTTGGACATCATTTCCATTGAGGCTCTGCTACAAGCGCTCAAACATTACGAGGGAACCCTGGTCTTTATCTCACACGACGTTCACTTTATTCGTAACCTTGCAGAAACTACACTGCATGTCGATTCGGGCAAACTAACACGCTACGCAGGAGGCTATGACTACTACCTTGAGAAGTCGGGACTAACTGATGACCGCGGCTCGGTGACCGCCTGATCAAATTCACCTGGGTGAAGGGCTCTGCTTCATCAAGCATGAGCAAAATCTAGCATCAGGTGAAGATTCTTGCATAAAGAGAAAAACCCTCGCTTGCTGGTGTGTGGACCGAACACGCGAGGGTTTTCACAATGATAGATGGGGGGATTTGCTTGGCTGTCATTTAAGCTAGGTCACTTTGATGTATCATCATTGAGCAACGGAGCTTAGTTCATCTAATCATATTTAGGGGGGTAGGGGTTTTGGGGTTTTGGGGTTTTGGGGTTTTGGGGTTTTGGGGTTTTGGGGTTTCCTGGGATTTCAGAGAAAAGCTTGCAACTGTGTCCTCTTGGTATCCTTAGTGTTGTTTGGGGGCATCTAGGGATACTTTCAACCTGTGAGGTTACTGGTTGCCAAGAAGACAGCTTTGACCGTTGAGGAGGGGTTCCGTAATGCTATGTTGAGTTGGCAATGGACAAATCAGTGACTTATCCCTTGCACACCGATACTATGGCTTAATTTATATTTAAAAGCAACATATTATTACACTTTTTATCAATAAAAGCTAAATACCATTGAATATTAAGACTTTATATATGTAATTTTTAGGGGTGAAAGAGGCTATATTTCATTTTATATGAAAATTACATAATGAAGTGAGCCGCCTAGACATCCTCCAAAAAACATAGGCCAAGATATTTCAAACTGCTTACAATAAGCAACATGAACACTAATCTCCTGGCTTGTCAGTTTTTCTGATAAGTTACCAAATCGAGCTAGCGATAGGACACAGGTAACGCCTTAGCCAGTTGATCCAAAAGCTTTTGGTGAGCTTGGTCGACCTCTTTGGCCTTCAATGTCCGCTCTGGTGAACGGTAGTGAAAGCTATAAGCGATAGATTTTTTGTCAGCGGGCAGCTTGGCTCCACTGGCATCCTGAAACACATCAAAACACCCATAAGATACCAAGAGTTGCTCGTTATGCTTCTTGATGACCTTCTCGATCTCAGCATTAGCCATTTCAACTGGCGCCTCCATGGCGGCATCGCGACTGGAGCCGGGAAATTGGGGAAGCTCATCAACCTGCTTAACACCACTACTTAGCTGCTGGCACTTTTTAAGATCAAGCTCCACGAGGTAAATAGGTGTATCGCTTCCAAGGCCTCTACACTTGGAAGGGCTAAGTTGAGCAAATACGCCCACAGGTTTACCCTCGCATTGAACATCAGCTGCGATAATAAAACCATCTCGCTCGCGCTGGGCAAATTGAATGTCCTTATTGGGTAACAATGCCACGATCGCGGCTTTAACATCAAAGGCGTCGATGCGGCCTTGGCAGCCGGCTTTTACTGACCACGTCGCTGGGCGACGCTCACCACCCAATAAAATAGCAAGGGAGTCAGATTCCAGATCACTCGCTTTACCGCCACCTGCATTGCGGAATTGGCGTCCTATCTCAAAAAAGCGAAGCGACTTGGCTCCCTGACGAATATTACGTGCTGCGGTTGCTACAAGCCCAGGCGTCAACGATGGGCGCATCACTGCATGATCCTCACTTAAAGGAAGAGCGACTCGAATGAGATCCCCATCTTGCAGAGGACGTAATGGCAGTGCCGTATCCATCTGAGCCACTGTGAGGTCAGTCGAACTCTCGGCTATCAGCTTGATCGTCTGCGTTTCATAAAATCCAATGGCAGACAACTTCTTACGCAATGACATCTGATAATCATAGGTCGCATCGACGTCACTCTCCTGGGCAAAGCTAGCCGCAAAACGAGAGGGAACATTGCTGAGCCCATGCACACGGGCAATCTCCTCCACTAAATCAATATGACGGTGAAGATCCAAGCGATAGCTTGGCACGCTCCACAAATTACCCTCGCGCTTCTCGAGACCCAATCGCGTCAGAATATCCTCAGCCGAGCTCAAACTGATCGACCCCCCCATCAGTTGATCCAATTTAGAAGCGTCTAGCTCAACGTCTCCAGTTAGCTCTGGGGCATGCCCTGCGATTGCGGTAGATCCTTCAATGCTACCGCCAGCGAGCTCCACAATAAGGCGAGCTGCAAATGCAGACGCTTTTAAAACCGCTTGTGCATCACTACCACGTTCAAAACGATACGAGGAATCTGAACTCAGAATAAGGCGGCGCGAGCTACGACGAATTTTAGACGGAGTAAAATACGCTGACTCTAAGATAACATCGGTAGTGGCATTACTCACCCCACTATCCAATCCACCCATGACACCACCTAGGGCGAGCGCCTTACCAGATGAATCAGAGATCACTACATCTTCTTCGTTGAGAGTGTAGTCAGCCTCATCCAATGCTTTAAAAATTTCACCATCGGCGGCCATGCGGACATCAAGCGCGCCGTCGACCTTAGCGGCATCGAAAGCGTGCAAAGGGTGACCCAGCTCATGCAGCACGTAATTAGTGATATCGACCACGTTATTGATGGGGCGGAGGCCGATCGCCTCGAGCTTTGTCTTCAGCCAAGCAGGAGAATCTGCAACTCGGACTCCGGAAATTTTCACCGCAGTGTAAAGCGGGCAAGACTCAGCAGCAGAGAGCTTAACGAGAGCATCATTGGTGACTGTATCCGGCTCGGCAAGGTCAAGTGCCTTGCGCTCAATACCAGCCAAAGCTGCTAGCTCGCGCGCCATGCCGGTATGCGATAATAAGTCTGGCCTATTGGGAGTTACCTCCACCTCGATAATGGTGTCCGTCTCAAAGAGCTCTTGCAGTGGCTTTCCGATTTCAAGATCCTGCGAGAGAATCATTAGTCCATCATCTGCTGAAGCCAGGCCAATTTCATCTGGACCACACAGCATTCCCTTAGATTCGACACCACGAAGCTTTCCATCTTTGATGACAAAGCCACCACCGAGATCAGCCCCAGGAAGTGCACACGGAACCTTATCGCCTACTGAGTAGTTCTGAGCTCCACAAACAATCTGGCGCAGCTCTCCCTCACCAGCATCCACCATGCAGACTTTTAGTTTATCAGCATCAGGGTGCTTCTCGGCAGATTTGACTTGGGCAACTACCACCTTATCCGTCGGCACCCCTTTTTGCGATATCCCCTCAACCTCAACGCCAGCAAAGGTGAGCAGGTCATCCATGTCCTGAATAGACATGTGATCGAGGTCGAGATGGTCTTTGAGCCAGTTAAGGGAAACGTTCATTTTATCGGTGATCGGTTATCTTGAGTCCGCAAACTCTGTAGCGCGTGGGTTTGACCATAGAATGAGATGTTTTTACAGTCTTTTTTATCGATGAAAAAACCCCAAAGGCTTTTAAGCTCCTTGGGGTTTGAAATGATTCGTTGTAAATGAAATCTACTTTCGATACTTACGCTTCAGATTGAGCTTCGCCATAGATTGGGCGAGCATTGCCTGTAGATGAGCAACTTCCTCAGCATCGTGATCATGTTTGAGGCCGTGTAGCGCGTCTTCGGCACTCTTCACAGCAGCTTCTACAGCTGCCTCATCAATCTCGTTCTCACCAAGAGCGGTATCTGTGAGGACACTGACCTTCTCTTGAGTCACCTCAGCAAAGCCACTGCCCACAGCCAGCTCGTGAACCTCACCATCCTTGCGGTAGCGTAGCTCCCCTGCTTTTAGTGAAGTTACCAATGCTGCGTGCATCTCAAGCACACCCATCTCACCATCTTCACCCGGAAGATAAACATCTTCTACGGTGTCGGAGAAAATTTTCTTCTCAGGAGTAACGATTTCGAGGTGAAGCGACATGATGAATTAGAAGTGAAAACTAATGGAATAACTCTTTAGCCGAGATCTACAGTGTTAAGACCACCCTTCATGTAGAAGTTAGACTCAGGAACACTGTCGTGCTTGCCTTCAAGGATTTCATCGAAACCTTTCACGGTGTCATCGATAGAAACATACTCACCCTTGGTGCCAGTGAAGATCTCAGCCACGTGGAACGGCTGGGACAGGAAGCGCTGAATCTTACGTGCACGGAACACGATCAGCTTGTCTTCATCAGAGAGTTCGTCCATTCCGAGAATGGCGATGATGTCCTGAAGATCCTTATAACGCTGAAGAACGTTTTGAACACCACGAGCAACACGGTAGTGCTCCTCACCAACGATCTCTGGTGCGAGAGCATTGGATACAGATGAAAGTGGATCCACAGCAGGGTAGATACCCAGCTCAGCAAGGGAACGCTCAAGCACAACGGTGGAGTCGAGGTGGGCGAATGTGTTAGCAGGAGCAGGGTCAGTCAAGTCATCCGCAGGAACGTAGACAGCCTGGAAGGAAGTAATTGATCCTTTTTTGGTAGAAGTAATACGCTCCTGTAGGTTTGCCATCTCCTCAGAGAGAGTTGGCTGATAACCCACAGCAGAAGGAGTCCTGCCAAGGAGGGCTGAAACCTCAGCACCGGCTTGTGAGAAACGGAACACGTTATCGACAAAGAGCAACACGTCTTGGTTTTCCTCATCACGGAAATACTCAGCCATAGCAAGAGCTGAGAGCGCCACGCGGAGACGCGCACCCGGAGGCTCATTCATCTGACCGTATACGAGGGCCACCTTTGACTTGGAAAGATCGTCTTGATTGATGACGCCAGCTTCTGACATCTCCTCGTAAAGGTCGTTACCCTCACGAGTCCGCTCACCGACACCAGCAAATACAGAATAGCCGCCGTGACCTTTAGCGATGTTGTTGATAAGCTCCATGATAACAACAGTCTTGCCAACACCAGCACCACCAAATGCTCCCACTTTGCCACCCTTGGTGAATGGGCAAATGAGGTCGATCACTTTAATACCTGTTTCAAGGATTTCAGCAGATGTTGCTTGATCGACAAGTTCAGGAGCCGGACGGTGAATTGGATACTTCTTCTCGTGTGGCACTTCGCCACGCTCATCAACCGCATCACCGGTAACGTTGAAAATGCGACCAAGAATACCAGCTCCGACAGGAACGGAAATAGGTGCTCCAGTGTCAGTGATGTCTACACCACGCTTGAGCCCGTCTGAGGTGCTCATAGCAACGGCACGAACCCAGCCGTCACCAAGGTGCTGCTGAACTTCGAGGACGAGCTTCGTGTCTTCTCCGTAGAGATTGTAGCTAACTTCGAGGGCGTTATAGATGGCTGGCAGGTTGTCTGCCTTGGAGAAATCAGCGTCGATAACGGCGCCGATGACTTGAACGATGGTTCCTTTATTGGACATGGTGTTTGGTTTTCAGTTAGAAATTTTGAATGTTTGAGTAGGTCTATAATAATCGATCCGCGACTATTCCATTGCTTTTTGAGCGGTTGTGATTTCAAGAAGCTCGGAGGTAATAGCTGCCTGACGAGCTTTGTTGTATTCAAGAGTGAGGTCCTTGACCATTTGCTCAGCATTGTCGGTGGCTGACTTCATGGCTACCATTCGTGCAGAGTGCTCAGAAGCGACTGACTCAACTAGCATTTGGTAAATCTGGAAATTCACATACAGCGGCAGTAAGGTGTCGAGCACAGCTTCTGGGCTTGGCTCAAAAATATAATCATTAGCGAGCGCTGCTTCTTTGTCGGTTTCTTGGATAGCATCCTTACCCACACCCTCATAAGCACGCTTTTCAGCTAAGGTATCCGTCTCAATCGTAAGCAACTGGCTTACCCAAGGATCTTGGCGCAGTGTGCTGACAAAGTTAGTGAATGCTACATGAACGCTACTGTATTCACCACTGAGAAACTTCTCAGTAAGGAATTTTCCAATCGGGCGAGCGTCTGAAAACGGCAACGGATCTTCGATTTGGAAATCTGCAATGAGCGTCTCGCCACTCTTAGCTAGTGCGGTGCGCAGCTTGCGCCCAACGGTCACAAAGTGAGTATTTTCATCAGACTCTTCGCGAACCTTTTTGATCAGGTTAGTGTTGAGCCCTCCGCAAAGGCCTTTGTCTGTGCTGATGACGAGCATCAACTTCTTGCCACCCTCACGCTTTTGCAAGAGAGGATGCGCATCTTCATCGACATTCTCCTTGAGGTTAGCCAACACCTTGTTGAGCTCATCAGCGTAGTCACGACCAGCAAGCGCTTGGTCCTGCGCCTTTTTCATCTTAGCAGCAGCAACAAGTTGCATCGCCTTGGTGATTTGAGATGTGCTTTTGACCGACTTAATACGTCGGCGAATGTCGCGAAGGTTGGCCATGGTATGGAGGGCGAGTGTCGGGAATCAGATAGGAGGATAGAGCGAGATTACTTCCAAGAAGCTTTGAAGTCTGTGAGTGCTTGGGTAAGTCCCTCAGTCACATCATCAGTGAGTGCTTTCTTATCAGCGATCAGCTGCAGCAGCTCTGCCTTGCGACTGTCAAGATACTCTTCGAGAGCGTCTTGGCATTCTTTCACGCGGCTTACTTCGACATCATCGAAGTAACCGTTCTGCATTGACCAGAGCACAGCCACCTCAATCTCTAGGGACTTGGGGCTGTATTGGTTTTGCTTGAAGAGCTCAACAATGCGCTGACCACGGTCAATCTTGCCCTGTGTAGCCTCATCAAGATCGGAACCAAAGGCCGCGAATGCTTGCAATTCACGGAACTGAGC
>CBFHKM010000037.1:7524-15690 GCA_965656385.1 Oceaniferula sp. | reverse complement strand
GGCTCGCCCACTAACTCAAAATCATCTGGGATATCATCCAGGCCTTCCAACACGATCACCGTCGCCCCATTATGATCAGGACTCAGTATGTTGGCCCTTACATTACCATCAGGCATATAAATGGCAGGCTTTGCAGACACCTTAACAATAGGAGCCACAGGGTCAGACACTTGGCTTACTTGAGTTCCCATGTAGAAACAGAGCAGCATGGCCACGGCAGCGGTAGGAAGTGCCAGCCATCTGCCGAACTTGCCAGCCACTGCACTCAATGAGCCAAAACCTAATTCGACCTCGCGTTCAGGCCCGTCAAGCCTCTCATTCTCAATAGCTCGCAATATACGCTGGTTGAAAAAATCAGCGTGAGGAGGATCGACACTAGCCGGAATATTAGCCCGAATCTCAGATTGCATGGCATGCACTGCCTCTCGCTCTGCGATATACTCTGGGTGATCTTTTACCCAGGCTTCCACCCGCGCTAGTTCATCCCCATCGAGCTCACCGTCTATCCAGAGTGTGAGGTCCGCCGGGTCCGGCGCTTGATCATTGTGTGTTTTCATAACTTTATTGTTGGAGAATAATTAGGATTCAAATTTGAG
Organism: Oceaniferula sp.; assembly: GCA_965656385.1. Classification (GTDB taxonomy): domain Bacteria; phylum Verrucomicrobiota; class Verrucomicrobiia; order Verrucomicrobiales; family Akkermansiaceae; genus Oceaniferula. Next base: position 15,094 of record CBFHKM010000037.1, on the reverse strand, counting down.
ATGCTGTTGAAGTTTTTGGCGGGCGTAATACAAACGGCTCATCACAGTTCCAAGTGAGCTACCTATAATGTCGGCAATCTCTTTATAGTCGAGCCCCTGAACTTCACGAAGCACTACCACCTCGCGATGTTGATCAGATAGTTGGTTGAGTGCCTGCTCGATACGTTGGCGCAGTTCACGCTGCTCAAGCGCTTGATCAGGCTGCTGATCTTGCTTTGGCCTTGTCAGCGCACCAGGCTCAATCTTAGCGGCGTCAAACACCTCATCATTAAGCTCTCCATCGCCCTGTATGCGATGCTTTCGCAGCCAATCATAGACTGCGTTGTGACTGATTCTAAAAAGCCAAGTTGAGAAACGTGCTCTCGATTCGAACCTAGGCAGTGCCTTCCATGCTTTGATGAAAACCTCCTGCGACAGATCCCATGCGTCAGCATCATTTTTAACCATGTTGTAGATCATGGCGTAAATTCTCCCTCTATGCTTGGTGACCAGGCGATCGAACGCGCGCGAGCTTCCTGCCTGAGCTTGTTCGACAAGCTGAGCATCCTCATCGGCACTGGCTTTTTGTTCATCTCTGGTTTCATTGGGCTGGTTTCTTGGCGGTGTTGGTGATGGTGACTGCATACCCGACGCCTCTGGCTCTGGTTGAGCTTCTGCACCTCGACCATGCTCCATGGCTAATGCATTGACGACGCCAGCAGCCGGCAAAGAAAGCAGTATTGGTGTCGGTATTGGTGTCGGTATTGGTAGCGATGGTGGTAGCGATGGTGTTAGCGGTAGCGTGGGGGGAACAAGTCCCCTCATCAGTTTTGACGCAATATGACCAAAAATATTCATCTCAATATGCTACAACTCAAAAATAGCCAATTATCATGGGTATCCTGATATCCAAACCCCGATTTTGCAAACCCCCATTTTGTGAGATAGCGTTTTGAAATGGCTCTATCTCAGACAATATATTGAGAAAACAGTTCGCAGACAAAAAAATACCGTCAGCAGATGCTTTTCCTTTCGCAATTCTCTATCTCCAGTCTAGCATAGTGGCAGCAATGCAATGTGAACACTGCGACAACAAAGCTACCGTCTTTTATACTCAGATCATTGACGGCATCGGCAAGAAGTCTTGTCTCTGCGAATCCTGTGCCAACGAACAAGGCATCACCGACCCTGACGGCTTCCTACTAGGCAGCCAAGACATCCAAAACCAAGAAGATGCTTCTAGCTCCGAGGCCTTACCGAAAGTTGAGGTCGCCACGGGCAAGCCGTCAAATCAAAGCTGTCCGGGATGCGGATTTGCTTTCGATGATCTAAAAAAGACAGGCAGACTCGGATGCAGCAAGTGCTACGATTTTTTCCGCAACGAAATCAAAAATAATCTCGGTGGCATGCACAAAGGAACCAGCCACACCGGCAGAGTGCCTGCAGGCATGCTTGAGGCATTTAGAGAGCGCCAAGAGCTCGAGAAGCTTGAAGAAAAACTAAGTGCGGCAATCAGCTCAGAAGATTATGAAAAGGCTGCCGCTTTGCGTGATGCAATAGGTAAAATTACGTCACAAGATACCACCCCACCAGAGCAGCAAACTAAGCCATGATGCGATTTTCCACACTCATGAAGCATCCTGCTGACTGGATGACCGGCACCGACACCGACAGCGCGATCGTGCTTACCAGCCGCATTCGGCTCGCCCGCAATATCACAGGCGCCCCCTTTCCAGGCTGGGCCCGCAAACAAGAGCGAATCAAGATTTTGCCAGAATTACGCGATAAAGTCGAAACACTGGCAGAGATGAAGGATGCTTTTTCACACCAGCTCAGCGAGCTATCCTCCGTGCAAAAACAAGTTTTAGTGGAGCGCCACTTAATCAGCCGGGAGCAAGCTGCCCGGAGTGAAGGCAGCGCCATTGTGGTAAATCGCAATCAAACACTGAGTGTGATGATCAATGAGGAAGACCACTTGCGTCTACAATCAATACGCTCCGGTTTACACTTGCGTGAGGCCTACCAACTCATCACCAGTATCGATAAGGATCTTGAGCAATCTCTACCCTATGCTTTTGACCATGAGCTCGGTTACCTAACCGCCTGCCCTACCAATGTAGGCACCGGTTTGCGGGCCTCGGCGATGCTCCACTTACCCGGTTTAGTCATCAGTGATCATATCGGGCAAGTCATTCAAGCCGTTGGCAAACTTGGCCTCGCTGTACGTGGTATCTTTGGTGAGGGCACTGAATCACTCGGGCACCTATTTCAAATTTCCAACCAATCAACACTTGGAGAGTCCGAAGAGGACATTCTAAACAGGCTCGAACGCGTTATTCAAAAAGTCAGAGAACAAGAGCGCAATGCACGAAGCAAACTCATTGAGGAAGACCCTCAAATGCTTGCCGACAAGATCTCCCGCGCATACGGACAACTAAAGTATGCCTACGTCATTGATTCAAAGGAAGCTCTGACTCATTTGTCATTAGTGCGACTGGGCAGTGATATGGGCTGCTTCCCCAGAGAAACCATGAAGCTTTGTGATTCTTTATTGATGGACATCGAGCCAGCTCACCTTCAACATAAGGCTGATCGAAAACTATCACCAGAGGAACGTGACACCATGCGTGCGGAAATCATTCGTAGCAGGTTGCAAAATCTTACTTCCCCTGTTATAACTTTTATTAACTAGTTCATTTAAAATCAGGATTTCACTCCTACCACACCACAAGACTCACTAAGATACGGAACAACCATGAATAATTTTACTCCAAGAGCCCAACAAGTCCTCGCATTGGCGCGCAAAGAAGCGGATCGCTTCAACCACAACTATGTAGGGACTGAGCACATCTTACTAGGTCTCATTAAGCTTGGACAAGGAGTAGCGGTAAGCGTATTACAAAACATGGGACTCGACTTGGAGACAGTCCGTATTGAAGTCGAAAAACAAGTAGGATCAGGTCCTGAAAATACAGTTTCAGGCAACATTCCATACACACCTCGAGTCAAAAAAGTTCTCTCACTTTCGAACAAAGAAGCTGAACAGCTCGATCACTCATACGTGGGAACTGAGCACATTCTCTTGGGCCTACTTCGTGAAGGTGAGGGCGTCGCCGCTCGAGTGCTCACAAGTCTGAATGTCGACATCAATCAGACCCGGCAGGAAATCCTTGCAGAGATCGATCCTAACTTTAACCCCGATGATCTTGGCGATGAATTTGAAGATTTCGAGGATGAAGGTGAAGCAGAGGCCCAAGGCGAAGGCGAGGCTAAGAGTAAAACACCCGCACTCAAAGCCTTCGGCCGAGACCTCACCAAGCTCGCCAAAAAGGACAAGCTCGACCCCGTCATTGGTCGCGCGTCTGAAATTGAACGAGTGATTCAAATTCTCTGCCGCCGCACCAAGAACAACCCCGTACTCATAGGCGAGGCGGGGGTTGGCAAAACCGCCATTGTAGAGGGTTTGGCGCAAGAAATCGCCAGTGGTAACGTTCCAGAGCTACTTCGAGATCGCCGTGTTGTGACCCTTGACCTAGCTCTAATGGTGGCCGGCACCAAGTATAGAGGCCAATTCGAAGAGCGCATTAAAGCTGTCATGGACGAGATTCGTAAAGCGGGCGACATCATCCTCTTTATCGACGAGCTGCACACTATCGTGGGTGCGGGCTCCGCTGAAGGCGCCATGGATGCTTCCAACATCATTAAACCTGCGCTCTCCCGCTCTGAGCTACAATGCGTTGGTGCGACCACCATGAACGAGTACCGCAAGTTCATCGAAAAAGATTCAGCACTCGAACGTCGTTTTCAAAAGGTGAAGGTCGAAGAACCATCGCAGGAAGATGCCATCGCCATTCTTGAAGGGCTTCAGTTTAAGTATGAGGAGCACCACAAGGCCAAATACACATCCGAGGCGATCCATGCTGCAGTAAAACTCTCCTCCCGCTACCTCTCTGATCGCTATCTGCCAGACAAAGCCATTGATGTCCTTGATGAGGCAGGCTCACGTGCTCGTATCGGCCAGATGACCAGACCCCCCAAGGTGAAAGACCTAGAAGCGAAAATCGAAGAAATCCAAGCGGATAAGGTAGCGGCTATTAACGATCAAAATTTCGAACAAGCCGCTTCAATGCGAGATGCTGAGAAGCAGGCAAAGCAAGAACTAGAAGATATTGTTGCCACATGGAAGGCAGAGAGTGAGGAGACCATTATCGAAGTTGGCGAGGACGAAATCATGGCCGTGATTTCCAAATGGACCGGCGTTCCACTCCAGCGCATGGAGCAGAAGGAGGCCGACAAGCTTCTCAATATGGAAGGTCAACTCAAGGACAGTGTAATCGGCCAAGACACAGCGGTCATCACTATCTCCAAAGCACTTCGTCGTTCACGCGCTGACCTCAAGGATCCACGTCGCCCCATTGGATCTTTCCTTTTCCTGGGACCCACCGGCGTTGGTAAGACCTATCTAGCACGTAACCTCGCCGAGTTCATGTTCGGCGACCCTGAATCCCTGATCCAGATCGACATGTCTGAATACATGGAGAAATTCTCAACCTCACGACTCATTGGCTCTCCTCCCGGCTACGTCGGCTACGAAGAGGGAGGCCAACTTTCCGAAGCGGTCAGACGCCGCCCATACTCAGTGGTTCTTTTTGACGAAATTGAAAAGGCGCACCCAGACGTCATGAACCTTCTACTTCAAATCCTTGAAGAGGGCATGGTTACCGACTCCTTTGGTCGCAAGATCGATTTCAGGAACACCATCATCATTCTCACCTCCAATGTCGGGGCCTCGAGCATCAAGCGCCAATCATCTCTTGGCTTTGGCGCCATGCAGGATGACGAAGCTGACTTTGACGGCATGAAAGAGAAGATTCTCGAGGAAGCCAAAAAACAGTTTAAACCAGAATTCCTCAACCGCTTGGACGACGTTGTCGTCTTTCACATGCTGGAGAAAAAGGCGCTCAATGTCATCGTCGACTTAGAGAGCAAGAAACTCATCGACCGACTTCAGGAAAAAGGAATCACTCTCAAGTTGGACAAAGCAGCCCGCGAGCTACTCATGGACAAAGGCTACGATCCCAATTACGGGGCACGCCCCATGCGCCGTGCCGTGGAGCGCTACCTCGAAGACCCACTCGCAGAAGCTCTGCTACGCTCCGACATCAAAGAGGGCGACACTGTTAAGGTGTCTCGCAAAAAAGAAGCTAAAGACCTCACCTTCACACCAGTAAAACCTACCGGGAAAGGCAAGGGCAAGGGGAAGGCCAAAGCGTAGCTTTTCATGGAGCGTAGCTTTTCATGGAGCGTAGCTTTCCCCACATAGCTTTCCCCACATAGCTTTCCCCACGTAGCTTTCCCCACGTAGCTTTCCCCACGTAGCTTTCCCCACGCAGCTTTCCCCACGCAGCTTTCCCCACGCAGCTTTCCCTACGCAGCTTTTCCTGTGGTGCCACGGCGGCACCCAATGATTTCTGCTGTATGTTTCTCACGCCAGCGACCTTGATGATCTCAGGCGAGAGCTCGGTCAGCGATTTGCTGACTTATTGATTGCTTCGCCAGCGCCTTGGATATCGCGACCGAATCCAGCGACAGTGTTACAAGAGCTGAGTGCCATCGTAGCGATACCAGCCAGTGCTAAAACAAATTTGATAGATGTTTTCATATTCAGAAACATAGGATCCATTACTTTGCATGCCAATCATTTTTTACCCCTTACTTGACGCATCGCCCCTATCGATTCAGAAATAAGCATGATTAAATTTCTCCACACTCGCATCCGTGTCTCTGACCCTCAGGCTAGCATCGCTTTTTACCAAAAACTTGGCTTCCAACTAGGCCAACAAAAAACATCTCCTCAGGGCAACCAACTTGCTTTCCTCCATTTACCAGGAAACGAGCATTTCCTTGAGCTTACTCATTCCCCTGATTTTGAGGTCTCCTTTCCCGAGGATCTCATGCACACTGCAGTCGGCGTCACTGACATCATAGCCTATTGCGACCAGCTTGAGCAAGATGGTATTGAAATATGGCCCGAGCAGTGGCGCAGTAAGTTTAGTTCTGGTGACCGCAAAATGGCCTTTGTCACCGATCCTGATGGTTACGAAGTAGAGATTCTAGAGAGCTAGCACTCCACCAAAGAGACGGCTCAAATTTCAAACTCTCCATCTTCGATAAGCTGCAGCAAATCTGGAGATTGTGCCAGCATTGGGTCTTTCTGCAGCACATCTTCGGCATGTGCTCTGGCCTCCCTGATCAGCTCTGTATCAGCAAGGAACTCGACGAATCGCAAATCAGCCAAGCCACTTTGTGCCGTCCCCAGAAGGTCTCCCGGTCCACGTAGCCTCAGGTCTGCCTCAGCAATTTTAAATCCATCGGTTGTGTCAGCCAAGACCTGAAGCTTCTCCATCGCTTCGGGTGACTTGCCATCAGTAGCGAGTATACAGTAGCTCTTGAACTCTCCTCGACCAATTCTACCACGTAGCTGATGGAGCTGCGCTAATCCAAAACGCTCAGCGTTATAAATAACCATGATGTTGGCATTCGGCACATCGACCCCGACCTCAATGACAGTTGTTGCCACCAATACTTGGAGCCCGCCTTCACGGAACGAGGACATCACCTGCTCTTTTTGTTCGGCAGGCATTTTGCCGTGAAGCAAACCAACATCAAATCGTGACAAACGCTTGGCCCATTTTTCATACTCAACCGTAGCAGCCTGAGCCTTCAGAGCATCACTCTCCTCAACCAGAGGATACACAACATAGGCCTGCCTTCCCTCAGTGAGATGCTGCTTCAAAAATTTTGTAATATCACTCACCTTGGGACTCTTTCGAAGTGCCGTCACCACCTCTCCCCTTCCTGCAGGTCGCTCATCTAAAATAGAAACATCCAAATCCCCGTATAGAGTCAGAGTGAGTGTTCTCGGAATCGGCGTCGCTGTCATCACCAACACGTCTGGTATCAGCCCCTGTCTCACCAGCATCGCTCGTTGTCCGACACCAAACTTATGCTGCTCATCAATGACCACCAAGCCAAGGTCATCAAATTCGATACTCTCATACAACAAGGCGTGAGTGCCAATGATGATTTGAGCATCACCATCGAATTCTATATGGCTGTCCTCTCTGCGAGACCCAGTCACCAGAGATACCCTCACACCCAAGGGCTTCAGCCATTGACAAAAGGTAAGATAATGCTGTTCGGCAAGAATTTGCGTTGGTGCCATTAGTGCCGCCTGAACACCGGAATCCACCGCAAGGAGCATCGCACACATGGCCACAAAGGTCTTTCCCGAACCCACATCACCTTGCAGCAAACGACTCATTGGATGAGGCGAGCGCATGTCCCCAATCATTTCTCTTACACTACGCTTCTGCGCATCTGTTAGATCGAATGGGAGACTATGATAAAACTTAGTGAGCAAGGCTGTTTTTTTACCCAGCACTCGTCCTTCGTGCTCGTGATGACGTGCCCGCTTCCAGACAACATTGAGTTGTAGCGCAAAAAACTCCTCCAAGGCAAAATACCTTTTTGCAGCTTGGGCCTGTTCAATACTGCTAGGAAAATGAACCTCCTGCATCGCTTCATCGCG
>CBFHKM010000037.1:0-7424 GCA_965656385.1 Oceaniferula sp. | reverse complement strand
AAGGCAAAATACCTTTTTGCAGCTTGGGCCTGTTCAATACTGCTAGGAAAATGAACCTCCTGCATCGCTTCATCGCGTGGATAGCTCGAATCTAGATCATACACCGGAGCAAGACTGGCACGATCAATACCAGCAAGGATCTGGTAGGTATGCTCTCGCAGCCGCCGCTGTGCAACGCCACTTACTGATTTGTAAATGGGGACTATTCTCTCTAGGTGGACTGAATCTTGATCATCGCCAACGATCTCAAAATCAGGATGATCGATAATGATACCTCCCTGATATTCTTTTGGTTTACCATAGAGCACGAGCTCATGACCCGCAGCCAACATGTTTTTCATCCATGGCATATTAAACCACCTACAAGTGATTTCACTGGTCGCCAATGCCGCCTCTGCAGACTCGATAATAATCGCCTCATAAAATTGCTTTCGCCCACCAAGTCGCTTGACCTGAGTATCAATGACCGTCCCTCGAAGACAGCAAGCGCCACCGCCAGCCTGGGTTGGAAATTGATCAAATCGACGGCGGTCCTCGTAACGTTTCGGCAAGCGCATCAACAAATCCAAAACACTCTCAATACCAGCTGAATGATACGCCAGCAGCTCCTTAGCAGATATAAAATCTACTTGAGACAAAGCATCACTGGCACGAAACTGACTCATGTCTACCTAAGCGACCTAGTTTTGATGTGGCCTCACATCTTGAATGATGAGCTGCAGGCTTGTCCGCCCCCGGAACGTATTGCGATTGATGGTGTATGCAATATCCCATGGTTCTTGCCAGCTAGGTAACTCGTGCTGACCACCACCAAAGAACATTGCCTCTTGCCTCTGACCATCTTGCGCCATCGACAGCTTGAGGTGATGGTTTTTCAATTCGCGAGGAGGCTCGGTCAGCTCCACTCCACTACTCATAAACATCGGCTCCGGATTGGCCGAACCAAATGGCTGAAGTAGCTCATAGCTGCTGAGAAATTCCAATGAAAGCTCGCCCAGATTAATCTCAGTATCAATGTGCAAGCGAGGCGACAAATCATCCTCACTGATGTGCTCTTTGACGTAACTCGCAAATGCCTCTCGAAACTTCACAATATTGTTCTCTTCCACGCTGATGCCCGCGGCCATCGCATGACCTCCGCCCGCCACCAGCAAATCACGGTTTGCATTGATCGCGTCCATGAGGGAGATCCCCTGTATGCTTCTACCACTACCTTTACCAATGCCGTGTTCATCAATAGCGATGATGAAGGCTGGCTTGTGAAAACGACGCATCATTCTTGAGGCCACAATGCCCACAACACCCGGGTGCCAATCGCGCGATCCGAGAACAATCACAGGGTCAGTGGGGTCGCACTCAGTCTCCAAACATTGCACCGCTTCTTTATGAATGCGCAACTCCTCCGCCTGCCGGGCGCGGTTATGGGAGTCGAGAATTTCCGCGAGGCTCTGTGCCTCGATCGCATCCTGGGTGGTCAGCATGGCTAGCGCATCCTCAGGCTTATCCATCCTCCCGGCTGCATTGATACGAGGGCCAATACGAAAACCGACATCGGCACTGGTCAGCGGCCCCTTCACTTGGGCAACCTCCATCAAGGCCGTAATACCTGGATTACGAGACTGGCTCATGCACTTCAATCCATGCCGAACCAACAATCGGTTCTCCTCAACCAAAGGCACAATGTCTGAAATTGTAGCCATCGCAACGAGATCCAAATAATCCTTCAAATCAAACCCGCTAACCGCCCTTGTTTTTAATAAGGCGTGAGCCAACTTAAATACAACCCCTGCAGCACACAGATAATCGAACGGCTTACTCGCCCCCTCTGCGCACTTAGGATTGATCACAGCCTCACAGTCGGGCCTTCCATCGGGCGACATCTCGTGGTGGTCGACCACAATCACATCGATACCATCGGCCTTCAAATCTGCGATCTCGTCCAATGATGCCGTGCCGCAATCAACCGTAACCAACAAATCAGGCTTATTGCCCTCAGTCATGCAGCGCTTCAGAGCAGCTTCATTGAGTCCATAGCCCTCCGGCCCACGCTTAGGAATAAAACTTCTCACCCGCAGACCATAAGCGCGCAAAACTGTTGTCAAAAGTGTCACCGAAGTAATGCCATCGACATCATAGTCACCATACACACAGACCTCCTGATCATAATCTACTGCTTCAAGGATGCGCGTCACCGCCAATTTCATATCAGGCAGGATAAACGGGTCCTGCAAAAGCTTTAGGCGAGGATGCAAGTATGCATCCATCTCACTGGTCTCGACCCCCCTTTGGAGCAACATACGCACCAAGACCTCTGGCATACTACTATCAACATCCGGTGGCATGTCTGGCACCGGCGCGAGGATCCATTTTGACTGCTTCTGACTCATGAATAGCAAGCTAGAAGCCCGCCCAAGTTACCACAAGGAAAGAAGAAAATTTTACAGACTACTTCCGCAGCATTAACCAGCTAGCTCACGTAAGAGCAAGTGGTCCGCATTCGGCTTCTCACGGCAAATACGCTCAATGATATTATCCCACACCTCCTCACCCTTGAGGATCTCAACCTCAATACGGAGGAAATAAACCGGCACATCCAACTCTTTCGGTCTCATAAATCGCACCGCATCCTTTTCTGTCGTGATGATGATTTCAATATCGCGCTCCATACAACGATGCATGAAACGATCGATTTCTTTTTGATTAAATGAGTGGTGATCCGAGAACACACGGTGGAATTCAACCTGAGCCCCGAGCTTATTCAAGATCTTCTCAAAACTCTGGGGCACGGCGATGCCGCTGATTGCCGCTACATACTTATTATTAAGGAACTCTAGCGGAGCCCGCTCACCCGTGAACAAGTTCTCCAAATGCTTAGGGCCATGGGTGCACTCAATAATCTCCGCATTCTTATTAAACTTACGCATTTTGCGAATAAGCTGCTCATTGGAGCTGCCATCGCACTTAGTGATAAAAATATAGTCCGCTCGAATCAGATTCCTTGCTGGTTCGCGCAAGGTCCCCCGCGGCAGCATCTGCCCCGTGCCAAACGGAGCGCCCTGATCAACCAGCACCACATCGGTTGAGTGAGCTAGATCGAGATACTGCAGACCATCATCTAAAATTAAGGTGTCCGCCTCCAGCTCACCCACCGCAAAAGCGCCGCCCTTCACTCTATCTTTATCAACCACCACAGCGACACCGGGCAGATTTTTCGCCAACATCCATGGCTCGTCTCCCGCATACTTGACCTTCAGTAGCGGCTCACCCCCATCGCTCACCACCTTGGGCATCTGCTCAGCTGGTATCGGCTCACCATCTACTCGACCGACCCACTGCTGTGGATGGCTCAGCTTTTTACTTTTATAACCTCGGCTCAGTATCGCCGGCTTGCGGCCACGATCGCGTAAAGTCCGTGCAAAAAGCTCCACGACCGGGGTCTTACCAGTACCTCCCACTGTTAAGTTACCAATACTGATGACCTGCGTGCCGAGATATTGCTGCGGCTTTGCCCCGCTGCGGTATCTGCCCAAGCGCTTCGCCACCCCAAATCGATAAATGCCCGACAAGCTCCAGAGTAATACCCGCATCACCGAAGCCCTAAAACCTCGAGCTCTACCGAAGATAACCTCCGTGCCCCACTGCTCTAGCTCATTCAATGTTTCTCTCATCCGCGTGCGCAGTTATACGACTTCAAACTTGAAACTTCAAACTTCAAACTTAGAACTCTTTTATGACTCGACCTGACGGACGCCAAAACGATCAACTTCGCCCTATCTCATTCAAGCCGGGCATTGCCCCGCACGCCACTGGTTCTGTACTTGTCTCCTTTGGAAACACCAGAGTCATCTGCGCCGCCACCATCCAGGAAGACGTGCCCCGCTGGATGAAATACCAAAAAGTCGGCGGTGGCTGGCTTACTGCAGAATACAACATGCTACCCTATTCTACTCATGACCGCAAGCAACGCGACATTTCAGCAGGCAGACTCGATGGTCGCTCTTCGGAGATTCAGCGTCTCATTGGCCGCTCGCTACGTGCCGTAGTTGACCTCAAGGCACTTGGACCACGCACTATCTGGCTTGATTGTGATGTACTACAAGCAGATGGAGGCACCCGCACCGCTTCCATCACAGGCGGCTGTGTCGCCATCGCCATTGCGCTCAACCAGCTCATCGCAAGCGGTAAGATCAAAAGCTTCCCAATGAAAAAACTCATCGCAGGCATTAGCTCCGGTATTTACCGTGATACACCCATTCTTGACCTCAACTACCCCGAGGATAAAGACGCCAGTGTCGACTTCAATATCGTCATGACAGAGGACCTTCAGTTCGTTGAGCTACAAGGAAGTGGTGAAGAAAGCACTTTTTCTAATGAAGAAATGAACGCCATGCTCGATCTCGCCCGCAAGGGAATTGTTGAAATCACCGAACTTCAAAAGCAAGCTATAAAGGACGCTGACGAGATGTCCTTAACCGACCTTGAAGGTTTAGCTGACTGTTTCAAAACGACGTAGGCGCTTTTTGCTACCACATGGCTCAACTTTTACCTTGTCCCACAGGTTCATTGAGTTATCCTAATGCACTGTTTGATAATTCACGTTCATTTGTGATGTCAAACATTGCATAGCTAATACGTTGCTAATTTGCATTACTCTCATGATATTTGGTCATGCTGGTAATACTCATAAAAGCACGTTAGCAACATTGCAGCATTGCAAAAACCCATACATAAAACATAAAAAATACCCCAACCAAATAACCCATAAACATCAGCGCTGCAATCCTGCAAAGCTAATGTTCACATACAAAACAAAATACATACCATGAAAATGACTAAAAACAAACTAGCCAAGGGCTTCACACTTGTTGAGCTCCTTGTTGTTATTGCTATCATCGCAGCTCTCGCTGCGCTATCAACACCTGTTGTTCTTAAGCAGCAGAAGAAAGCCTCGCTTGCACAGGCTGTTAACAACGCCAAGCAAATTGGATACCTCTTCAAGGATTTCGAAGATGCATACGGTGCTTACCCAGGAACTGCTGCTGAGTATGGTCTTGCTGCTTCAGCTACCTCAAACACGGTCTTTGAAAAATTCTACGATGCTGGTTTTTACGACGGTGACGAAGAAATCTTCTATGCTAAAGCTACATTCACCAAAAAGCCTGATGGCGACGAGGTGGCTGCTGCACGGTGTGCTGCTGGTGAAGTCGGCTTCGGATATTCTACCAATGTAGCTAATGGCCTAAGTTCTTCAGACAACGCTGGACTACCACTAATCTTCTCGCCTCAAACCGCTGTTGCAGCCGCAACATTTGATTCAAATGCCTTCGGTGGTAGCATGGTTTACCTTGAAATTGGTGGTGCTGTGAAGACACTACCTATTTCTGCAGTAGCAGCTACAGATGGACAAGCACTTGTCACACGTGGAGGTGCATCAGTCGACCTAATGGCAGTTGCCAACACCGACTGGGCTGCTATCACACCTACTGTAGTTCCTCCTGTTTCCAAGTAATAGGATTGAGCTAAACTAACTATCACAAAACCGGAGAGGGATAACCTCTCCGGTTTTTTTGTGCCTAAGTGAAAAGGTTAGTCGCAAAAAACCTAGATCCAAATCACATCCACTACCAGCCAGACAATCATCAGCACCCCCACGATAATCTTGATCCCCATGCCGGCCACCGTGCCGAGCACCGAGCCCAGCCCAGAGACTGTTGCTGGGCGCACCTCTTTCTTGGCGAAGACAAACTCACAAAACATCGACCCGATCAAAGGCCCTAAGATCAAGCCAAAGGGAATAAAAAAGATGCCAACAATACCTCCAATGAGTGCTCCAAATGCACCCCAGCGCGTACCCCCAAACCAACGTGTGCCAGCCGCACCACTGAGAAACTCAAACACCTGAGACAAGATCAGCAAAACACCAAGCACGACAAAGGTCCACCACTCAACCCCCGAGTCTTGCCTTAGCATCAGCCAATGAGCGCCCGCCGCAAAAAACAGAATCAAGTGCCCAGGCAAGAACGGAACCAAAGTGCCTACGAATCCAAGGATTAGCAGAGAGATCGTCACCACCCAGGCAGCCACCGTTCCAATTGCAGGCAATGCTTCCCATAAAAAATCAAACATGTTCAAATTACTAAACCGCACAACAAAACAAGCAAGAAGTAAGCGTTGCCATCATTCATCTGAGGTGGTTGCATAAAAGCCAAATTTTGATCAGACAAACTTTTCGATATCGCTACCGCCATGCCTGCCACATCTCCTCTTGCATCCTCTGCCTCCTTCACATCCTTCGGCCAGCCAAATGAGGTCGTTGAGCTCACTAAAATTGATACCCACGAGCTCAAACTTAACGAGGTTCGTCTCAAGATGCGCTATGCTCCGATCAACCCCGCCGACATCAACTACATCCAAGGCATCTACGGCATCAAACCTGAGCTTCCAGCAGTAGCGGGACTCGAAGGCTGTGGTGAAGTCATCGAGAGCCAGTCGGAATGCTTCCAACCCGGTGACTTGGTGATCACTCTAAAACCCGTCGGCACATGGGCCGAGCAAGTGGTCTGTCCTGCTGACCACCTACTCAAAATCCCTATGAATACTCCACTCAAGCAAGCCTCGATGCTCAAGGTCAACCCACTAACGGCATGGTGCATGCTGACCCAGTTCATTGATCTACCCAAGGGTTCATGGGTGATTCAAAATGCGGCCAACTCTGGAGTGGGAAGCTGTGTCATTCAAATTGCCAAGCTACTTGGCCTACGCACCATTAATCTCGTCCGGCGAGAAGAGCTCATCAAGCCACTCTCCGATCTGGGTGCCGACCATGTACTGCTTGATGACACCTCAGCCCTTGATCAAATCCGAAGCCTGACAGATGACAGCCCCCCCGCCCTCGCCCTCAATGCCGTCGGCGGAGACAGTGCCCTACGCTTGATGGACATCATCGCCACCAAGGGCATCCACGTTACTTACGGTGCCATGAGCCGCAGAAGCCTCAAAGTGCCCAACAAATTTCTGATCTTTAAGCGTATCCAGCTACATGGATTCTGGGTCACCGAATGGATCAAGGAGAACGAACCCAGTCTTGTGGCGAACACCTATCAGCAACTCGCTCGCTGGATCAGCGAAGGCAAGCTGGCACAGCCTATCGACTCCACCTACCCACTGGCAGAAATCACCACGGCCTTGAACCGCGCTATGGAAGATCAGCGGGATGGCAAGGTTTTACTCCATTGCAGCTCAGACTAAAAAAATCTGAATAAGTTTCATATCCAGTTCGTCCAATGGGGCGAACAACACAAATAACTAGGATATGAAAATCGTCATCGCTACACTTGCCATCATCGTCGGGCTCATTGCCCTCTCCCATAACGCAGAAGCTCGCTCTCCAAAGCACTGCGGCTCAAGCTACACCTACCGCAGCG
>CBFHKM010000036.1:12843-15707 GCA_965656385.1 Oceaniferula sp. | reverse complement strand
GACGTGATTAGCATACGATGTAGACTTGGTCCCCGCTGTCGCGCCACGCTCATTGATGACAAATGGCACCCATGTAAGCTTCACTGGCAACTTATCAGCCACAACTGGCACGTCGCAAGTAGTCACCATCACAGATCCAGTCTCATCACCTCCTACTAGCGGATTTGCACCACCGCTTAATGTCACCCTAATGCGCAAGCGCCCCTTATGAGCGTCATTCGCCTCGATAAGCTCACTTATTGCAGTCTTGATGACTCGGTCATTCGGAACGTCCAAGCCCAACTTATCAGCTGAGCTTACCATGCGTGCATGGTGTAAGTCATAAGCGAAAACCTGACCATCATAGGCAACCATCGTTTCGAACACCCCAAGTCCTACAGTGAGCCCCAAGTCAAAGGGAGACACACGCAGACTATCCGCGGCAATCAGGTCGCCGTTGAACCAAATCATAGGAGTAGTGCTCATCTATGTGTAAGTATTATCTGATCAGACTAACGGTCAAGAGCACACTGCAGCTGCTCCATAGCAAATTCTATTTCCTCATCATTAATGATGAATGGCGGCGTAAACGCTAGGACATTGCCTTCAGCGCCATCAGCCAACATAAACACACCTTGTTGCATCATATCACTCAGCACTTGTCCTGCCACATCGCCCGCGCAGCCTCCATCTGCATGTTTAAGCTCCATACCAAGCATAAGCCCCCTGCCCCGCACCTGCTTAATCAACGGACTTTTAAGCTCACAGAGTAGCTCCTTAAACTTGGCCGACACCTTTTCAACCTGTGCCCGTGTACCATCATTACTATGTTCTTTCAGAGATGCCACAGCCATGGCGCAGCCCACTGGATTTCCCAAGAAAGTGCTCGTGTGCAGCGCCTCCCCCTCGGATGCAGGCCAAGCATCCATCACCTTGGCTTTACCGACACATGCAGAAATCGGATAACCCCCACTCAGTGACTTGCCCAAGCAAATAATGTCAGGTGCAACGCCCTCCCAGTCGCAAGCAAAGAGCTTACCCGTCCGATTAAAACCACTGTAGACCTCATCATAGATCAACACGACCTCATTACAATCACACCATGCTCGTAGCATGGCTAAAAACCCATCAGGCGGCACCAGCTTACCACCTCGTCCTTGAATCGGCTCTACCAAAAGTGCTCCCACATCAGCCGCCTCGATTGCTCCAAGCTGCTGCTCTAGACGTAGCAAATCATCCTCAGTCGATGGGAAATCAAGCTGAGCACATAGAGGTGCTAACTGCTCTTGAAAAGGAGTCCGAAATTTCTCAATCCCCGTTCCGAGTAGCGCGCCATAGCCCAAACCATGATAACCATTTTTGAAGCTTACCAAGCCTGGTTTAGCAGTCGCCATTACTGCCGTCTTCAATGCTGTCTCCACCGCTTCAAAACCAGAATTACTCAGTGTCGTCTTCCCCTGCCCTTCACCCCAACGCTCAAAAGTCATTTCTGACAACAGCTTACATACCTCAACCTTTAATGCCGTGGGGTGCACATCCCCCATACCGTGGATCAACTTCTCTGACTGCTCGCGCATCACACCCGCGGACCAACCGTGCCCAAGCCCAGCAACACCGAAGGCTGCGGTGAGATCAATATAGCGATTTCCATCCTCATCCCAGACGTTGACGCCATCAGCGCGCTGCCAAAAAACAGGCCAATCATCAGCGGTATAAGTCACATTTTGACATTCATAGCGCTTGAGTTCATCAGCCAAGGCAAGCGAGCGAGGGCCGGGAATCTCTGTGATCAGCTCGGGAAGCATGGCTAGATTCTACCGCGGAAATACCAGCTGTCCAGCAAGCGCTTGTCATCACACCAAGATGCCTTAATTTCGTATTGCGTCATCATCTCAAAAAAACTAAGAATACTAACGAAATGAATATTAATTTTGAGGAAATCATCGAGGAAATCACGCTATTATCGACCCAGTACGGCTTGAAATTAATCGGTGCTATCATCTGCTTGTGGATTGGCTGGAAGATTGTCAACGTTCTCTGCAGGGCACTCGAGAAATGGTTCGAAAAAACCGATTACGACGAAGCACTCGAGACCTTCATTCACAGCTTAGTATCGATGTCACTGAGGGTCATCCTCATCATTACCTGCGCAAGTATCGCTGGCTTCCCGATGACATCCTTCGTTGCCATCCTTGGTGCTGCTGGACTCGCCATTGGCATGGCGCTATCAGGCACACTTCAAAATTTCGCTGGAGGTGTTCTTATCCTCATCCTTAAGCCATTTAAGGTGGGTGATTTCATCGAAGCCCAAGGGCACAGCGGTAAAGTGCGCAGTATTCAG
Organism: Oceaniferula sp.; assembly: GCA_965656385.1. Taxonomy (GTDB): domain Bacteria; phylum Verrucomicrobiota; class Verrucomicrobiia; order Verrucomicrobiales; family Akkermansiaceae; genus Oceaniferula. Next base: position 13,387 of record CBFHKM010000036.1, on the reverse strand, counting down.
ATTTTCAACACCATTATTAACACCGGCGACAACAAACGCATCATCTTACCCAACGGCCCTTTGGCCACTGGCTCAGTCATCAACTACTCAGCTGAGGACAAGCGCCGTGTCGACTTCACCTTTGGCATCAGTTACGATGACGATATCGATCAAGCAAAAGCGCTGCTGGGCTCTATCATCAATGCCGATGAGAGGGTCCACGAAGATCCTGAACCCCTCATCGCTGTTCATGCGCTCGCCGACAACTCTGTGAACATCATTGTGCGTGCTTGGGCAGATGCCTCTGATTACTGGGGCATTTATTTTGATGTCACCGAAAAGGTAAAAAAAGCCTTCGACAAAGAAGGCCTCTCATTCCCCTTCCCTCAGACAGATATTCACCTGCACAAAGCCACCGAATAATATCGGGCAGATTATTGGCAATGCTCTTGAATTTCTGAGTAATGGCCACGATGATCTCAAGCGTGATACGCGCTGTCATTTTTGATTTAGATGGAACCTTAGTTCACTCCCTATCTGGTATTGCTCAGGCACTCAACACCGT
>CBFHKM010000036.1:602-12744 GCA_965656385.1 Oceaniferula sp. | reverse complement strand
TCCAGACATTCCGTTCACCGCAGTGATTGGCCAACACCAAGGAATGCCCACCAAACCAGATCCGGCCAGTGCTCTGCACTTGGCAAAGACCTTAAAAGCATGCCCAGAGGATATCGCCTTTGTCGGTGACTCCACCATTGATATCGCTACAGCACGCCATGCTGGCATGGTATCCATTGCCGCCACGTGGGGTTATCACGATCTTGACCAGCTGATATCCGAGCGCCCAGATCACCGCATCGATCAAATCAGCGAGCTGCCCCCCATTCTCGACAACAATCTCTAGCATGTCCTATCAAACCAATCCTTCCGATACCAGTGGCATGCCCAGTGGCATTCCCTACATCATTTCCAATGAGGCAGCGGAGCGGTTCTCGTTCTATGGCATGAAAGCCGCACTCGCGGTTTTTTTGGCAAACTACCTCGGTGTCTTGGGAGGCGAATCAATGAGCGAGGCGAAGGCCACCGTCTATGTCTCCTTTTTCAACTCGGCGGTGTATCTCACCCCCCTCTTCGGGGCCTTAGTCGCCGACATCTTTTTCGGAAAATACCGTACAATTATCACCCTATCCATTGTCTACTGCCTCGGACATTTGGCATTAGCCATGATGGGCATGGCTGGCATCGTCCAGCTTTGGTTGCTTGCGGGCCTGGGCCTCATCGCGGTTGGCGCTGGCGGTATCAAGCCCTGCGTCTCCGCACATGTCGGAGATCAATTTGGCAGGAACAACCAGCACCTCATCCCCAAGATTTTCAACGTCTTTTACCTCTCCATTAACTTCGGCGCCGTTGTCTCCAATCTTGCCATCCCTTATATTCTCAAGTGGCACGGGCCACACTGGGCATTTGGCCTCCCCGGCATCCTGATGGCTATGGCAACGGTCGCTTTTTGGATGGGGCGTCGTAAATTCGTGCACATACCAGCGCATGGCCAAGCCTTCAGCCGAGAGCTTTTCAGCCGAGAGGGCCTTACTGCCATCGGCAAGCTTATCCCCCTGTTTCTCTTTGTTGCTGTGTTCTGGTGCTTATTTGACCAGACGGCAAACACGCTCGTTTTCCAGGCTCAAAAAATGGACCTTAAAATTTTCAATTTTGCATTCATGCCCGAGGCATTGCGCCAGCTCGAAGTCCTGCCCTCACAAATTCAAGCTGCCAACCCATTCCTCATACTGTTATTAATCCCCCTTTTCTCGTGGTGGATCTACCCCAATGTGGAAAAAATCATTCCTCTGAGTCCACTGAGGAAAATAGGCGCTGGCCTCTTCCTCATGGTTGCCTCTTTTGCCGTGATCTCAGTCGCCCAGCAAGCGATCGACCTCGGCAAGACACCCAGTGTGTGGTGGCAGCTACTCGCATACCTCATCTTCACCACCGCCGAGATACTCATCTCCATTGTTTGCCTCGAATTTGCATACACCCAGGCACCAAGAAAAATGAAATCCTTCGTCATGAGCCTATTCCTGCTATCCGTATTTGCAGGCAATGCTCTCACAGGCATCATCAATACATACATACAGATACCCGAGCTTGCTTTCAACAGCGAGCAAACACACACAGGATACGATAGCATTGCCCACACTGACGATGACCTCACCCTAACGACTAATGGCGAGATCATCTCTCCCGTATTTGCCCAACTCAAACAAAGTGCAGCCGCCATTCAATCTATTTACTTGGTCAAAAAATCTCTACCTACCAGCGCCAAAGGCTCGCAAGCCCTGGGATCGATTAATGACCCATGGGGTAATCCACTTCGCTACACCCTGCTCAGCTCTAGCTCAGCACGCATCTCGTCTGACGGTCCAGACAAGACCCACAAAACACAATGGGACCTGGGGGTTGTCCTCAGTGCATCAGACAGTAATGCCACAGAGCAAGGAACATGGCTACAGAGAGAGAAACAGCGTCTTGGCTTGCTTGAGTCATTGCCACGCGGGGAGCCAACCGAGGAGCGAAGTCGACCTCCCCAGCTTTTACAAAATGACTACTATGCAGGAGGACAGACCAAACTCGAGGGCGCTGCCTATTTTTGGTTTTTCACCAAGCTGATGCTCATTACCGCCATCATCTTTGTCCCCTTTTCACTCTGCTACAAGCCGAAGACATACCTGCAACATCAGCCGGATTAGCTGAAGCGGCCGATGATTAGAACTTATCTGTCACCGCACCCGTTGAGGCAGAAGTCACATTAGCAGCATACTTTGCTAGCACTCCTCTCTTGTAACGCGGCTCGTAAGGCTGCCACTGTGCACGTCGCACATCCAGCTCCTCGTCACTCACATTAACTTGGAGCACATTGTTTACTGAATCGATTGTGATTTCATCACCCTCTTTGAGCAATCCAATAGGACCTCCCACATGTGCTTCAGGTGTAATGTGACCAACCACAAAACCATGGCTACCTCCTGAGAAGCGGCCATCAGTAATCAAGGCGACCTTATCTCCGAGACCACGACCCATCACCGCACTTGTCGGTCCAAGCATCTCTCTCATACCTGGGCCGCCTTTTGGGCCCTCACGACGAATCACGATCACATTACCATCCACAATCTTACCATCGAGAATTGCCGTCATTGCATCTTCTTCACAATCAAAGACACGAGCAAGACCGGTGAAGCTATCTCCTTCTTTGCCCGTGATTTTCGCGACTGCCCCCTCGGGAGCAAGGTTGCCGTAAAGAATGCGTAAGTGGCTGTCTTTTTTGATTGGTTTGTCCAGCGGGCAGATAATGTCCTGTCCTTCGGGATACTCTAGTGGTGAATTGGCCAGATTCTCAGCAAGCGTCTTACCTGTGACCGTCATGCAATCGCCATGCAACAGGCCTGCTTCGAGTAGGATCTTCATCAGCGGGACCGTGCCGCCGATTTTGACGAGGTCAGCCATCACATACTTACCACTCGGCTTCAAGTTAGCCACCATTGGCACACGTTTACCGATTTCGGTAAAGTCATCGATGCAAAGTTCAACACCACAAGAGTGAGCCATTGCCAGTAAATGAAGGACCGCATTCGTCGACCCACCCAGAGCAATCACCACCGTTATCGCATTCTCAAAGGCTTCGCGCGTCATGATGTCAAGTGGGCGAATTCCTTTATCCATCATGTTGAGCACAGCAGCACCGGCATCAAAACAATCCTTCATCTTGTCATCACCGATTGCATCCTGCGATGAACTGTTGGGCAATGACATTCCAAGAGCCTCAATCGCTGTCGCCATCGTATTAGCTGTATACATACCACCACACGAGCCTGCTCCAGGAATGGCATTTTCTTCGACAATACGTAAGTCCTCATCGCTAAACTCACCCGCAGCGTGCTTGCCCACCGCCTCAAACACCGAGACAACGTCTAGATCTTTTTCCTCGCCCTGAACCGTCGCGCAACCAGGGAGAATAGTGCCTCCATAGACGAAAACACCGGGGCGATTCAAACGCGCCAAAGCGATCACACAAGCAGGCATGTTCTTATCACAGCCGCCGATGGCGACAACACCATCCATTCCCTCACATCCAGCCACCGTCTCGATCGAGTCAGCAATCACCTCACGAGATACCAAAGAATACTTCATCCCCTCAGTTCCCATCGAGATACCATCAGAAATCGTAATAGTATTAAAAATAACAGACTTGCCACCGGCTGCATCCACTCCCTTGGACGACTCTCTCGCGAGACGGTCGATGTGCATGTTGCACGGAGTGACTTGGCTCCATGTAGAGGCCACACCCACTTGGGGCTTATTAAAATCTTCATTATCAAAACCAACGGCATGCATCATCGCACGACTTGGCGCGCGATCGGGGCCATCAAAAACTTGTGACGAATAGGGGCGACGTGAATCAGACATGACCACGTGCTAATAGATCACCGCAATCTTGTAAACAGGCAAGTTTGCCTCATGCCCAAGAAGATACACAATTTGATCCCTAAGAAGCCAAATTGGCACATTACCTTACTTTTATTAAATATAAGGCATATAATTTAGTAAGTTTTTATTAAATGGCTAAACAGGCACAACAGCTCAACAAAAGAATGAGTCACCAATTTTTTCCGCATACTTAAAAAAATATAACTCACTTATTATGAACATAAAGATGGTGTTGAAACCTACTATTTCAAACGCTAGACCAATCTTATTTTCAGATTAATAGTCAACTCTTATTGAAATCTTATTTATATTAATATTGAGCTTAAGGTTATTTATTTAAAAAAATATAGCAATTTGGTGTTTTTGAGCTTATAAACAAATCAGGTTAAGTAATTTTTTACGAAAAAACAAATGATTCGGTCATGCTTATCCCCATTTGCCCTTCCGTGAGTTCATCAGCCTCATAACTAAACTCCCACCCCTCCCCCACATCCGATGACTTTACGAACTCTTTTCTGGCTGTCTGTCATTACAGGTTGCTTGATGGCCCCGATTGCACAGGGGCAAAGCTTCTCATTTGACGGTTATAAAACTCTTGATGACAGCTACGACAACCAAAGAGCCGTTTATTTTTTCAATGGTCATAAAAATGACGAATCTGAATATGGACCGCAGAATGACCCAACTTATCAGACCTACATTCATTGGGGCACGGGAACTGACGCAAGCGAGAATACCAGCACCCAATACTTTTTTCTTTATGTAGAGACACCTATCGAAGTTAAAAACATGTTGTGGGGTAATGCATTTACCCTAGATGATAAAGCTGAATATGGCAAAGACTTGGATTATGGCGGTGCCACTGGTAGTGAGCACATCAAATTCATGAGCGAGTCTTCGACAGATGATGACGGCAAAGACAAAAAAGGCAAAAAGGATAAGAAAAATAAAGACGGTGACGGTAACGTAATCATTTATACAGGACTCGGAAAGTCAGATAAAAATGTTACTACAACCGGGCAACTTGGTGTCAAATCATCCCTCGACTACTTATTGGATAATGGCGCCAAAGAGGTAGACAGTAATGCTGGGACAATTGATTCTCGTGAAACAGGTATGGCGTTTGAATACAAGTTCACACTAGACGCTGCGGCAAACCAAGCCTTGCTCGATAACATTACCCTGATCGAATATCACCTCTCTCCTGAGCGCGGACTCGTCCCGACCCAAGTGCCTGAGCCCTCAGCGCCACTATTGATAGGAATCACAGTCGCCATAGGCATCCTGCGTCGCAGACGCTAATACAACCATTTCATAGAATCATCAAAACAAGTAGTATTGTTTTTTGTTCATAGTTAAAACCGGAATTCGCCCCGTGCGGATTCCGGTTTTATGTTTTGGTGCTAAGGATCAAGGGGAAAGTGAGCGCTCGTGCTCGTTCTCATCCCGCCGCCCATAAACACCATCGCCCCAGCCCTCGATGAGGGCTACGTCTCCGGCCCTCGGTGAGGGCTCAGATAATTTAATGCCAGCGGGATTGCTCTCGCTCCGCTTGAGCTGTGCTTATCAGTAGAAATTCTCCTCCGGATTTCTTGGCTCATGATTGCCGTGATGCACGGCACTTCGTTGTGCGCTCGAACTTCGTTCTCATCCCGCCACCCATAAACGCCATCGCCCCAGCCCTCGATGAGGGCACACGTCTAGCCCATGCAGCGGGATTGCTCTCGCTCCGCTTGAGCTGTGCTTATCAGTAGAAATCCTCCTCCGGATTTCTTGGCTCATGATTGCCGTGATGCACGGCACTTCGTTGTGCGCTCGAACTTCGTTCTCATCCCGCCACCCATAAACGCCATCGCCCCAGCCCTCGATGAGGGCTGGGGCGATGGCGGACAGGGCGGGATTCGAACCCGCGGAGACATTGCTGCCTCACACGCTTTCCAAGCGTGCGCATTCGACCACTCTGCCACCTGTCCTAAAGTGTCCCGTGGGATGCGGGCGGAAACTAGCCAGCAATACCTCTGATAGCAAACTTTTTTTGCAGAGACCTTAGTTGAACAAAGTCTACTTACTTGACCACTACGGCAGGGATCCCCCTGCTATGGTTTTCCCCAAGGTGGCTGACACGAAACCATGTCTTCTTCTCCTCATCGTAATGGAAATAGACAGCCGTTTGCTGATATCCATTTTCACATAACACAGATACATGCTTACCAGGCTCAACTCGGTAAACTTCTGCTGCTGACCATTGATGAGATCCTGGGCGATTTTTCTTACCTACTGATGCCGCTATATTATCATCGTTATCAAGAAAAGTGAGCAGCGCTTTCTCGTGTTCAGTCAAGCGGATACCTGAGCCAGTGAATTTCACATGCTCCTTGATATGCACCACAGCTTGACTCTCCGCTTCTATTTCCAGTGGCCACCCCTCTGGTTTAAAGAAATGGCTACATGATGTGAGCATCAAGCAAGCAACCACCGCTATCAATAAAATCTTAATCATGGTCATAGGTTATGCTCTGAGAGTGCGTATTGACAAGCCTTCGATTTAACTCTGCCTGCAGAAATCAATCGGTCGCACCTCATTTTATATCAGACGGGAAAGTCGACTGCCAACTGTGTAGTAATACTCCCTCGCCTAATCCCCCCACCTCTGCGAGTAATGACTTACAACGCTTCTCCCACGTATTATAATCAGGCTCTCGAAAAGAATCCCTTGAACCCGGAAAAACAAGGTAGGTAACGGTCAAATCGCTGACTGGGCGAGAATAAATGCCTGCCTTTGGATTAATTTGTTTGCAAAACCTCAAGGAGGCTTCGCCAACCTTGTAGCTGGGCCCCGCATCACCAACAATCGTTGGATATACCTTCCCTTCATAGATTACCACTGCATAGTCCCCTACCCGAACAGCCTCAGAATTACCAATGGCTGTGAGCATGTTAATAGGCATAACAATAAAGGGGTCATAATCGGCGACAAGAAAGCTTCTGGATTCCATATCCTTGATCTCGCGCTTGATCTTTAAAACCCGTGATTTCAACCACGCCCTGCGATCATCTTTCGTATCTGCTCGTGCAATTTCCGCGTCTGCTTTTCGTATCCTATTCTTCCATCCGGCAATCAGCGGGTTGGGAGACTTTCCCGTTTTGCGCCATCCATAGCTCGTTAAAGGCTGATAGTTTGTCGAGTTGACAATCTTATCTGGCATCACGGGGAGCCGATCACCATCAGAGCCGTCAGAGACTACATCCATCTCAGCCTGCATCAGCATAACACGTTGACCCGTATCTGGGTGCTTGAGATTGAGAATGGTCTCACAATCATAAAAGTTATGCCTAGTCATGAGCTCATTGAGCTGTGTCGTTTTCAGCTTGAGTCGCTTTGCTTTATTTTCATAGAGCTGGAAGAAGAATTCTGAGATCTTCGCCTTTGGCACCATCACCTCCAGACCTGGTAGTATCGACTTAAGCATCGGGGTGTTTTTTTCTAGCTCTGCAAGAGTAACACACGCCTTTGGCAACTTGATTTTCAGTTCGTAGTGAGCACTAAAACTCTCATCCGTATTACGCTCAATCGAGGCTAGACCACCTTTTTCTAGACTAATCATCGTATTGAGCTGAATGCCGCGCGACATCTTACGAATATCGCCCCCTGAAGATATCGTATAATCACTCGGCGCCCGAATGACAGGCTCCTTGGGCTTGGGAGGGCTAGCCAGAGCCTTTGCTTTGGGCCCAGCCTCAGCTTTCTCCTCCTTGGCGAGCTCTTTATGCGCCTGAAATCGAACCAATTTGTAATAGACCTTGCCAGCGTGGGGCACCAGCACCAGGGCGAGCACGCCACCCAGAACCATAAAGAAAACCATCAAGAGAATGACTTTCCACCATCTCAGGCTGGAAGCACGAGCATGGCGACTTTTGACGCCCTCAATTTCATGCGGGTCATGCTTTTTCTGGTTTTCAGAATGAGGTGGCATAGAGATAGAACATGCACTTTTTTAGTGCCGTATTCAAAGATTATTTTATCGGTGCTGATATCTTAGGCCAGACGAAGGCATGTTCAAGACCATCAGGAGCAAGCTCAGCAAAATCATCCCAATCACGCTGCCCGGAAGGGTATTGTGCAACCTGGGTAAAATCACCCTCTTTAATTTTCACAACGGCCGCCTCTGCCCAACTCATCGCATGCTCTACCAACGATTCATCAAAGGGAGCCCACGGGGTGAAAGCAACATCACCGATTGCGCGGGGTAAATTAATATAACCTACTTGGGGTAATTCCCCCGTATTGAAGCGCTGCTGCGTAAAGGCTGCATACATCGGCAGCTGTACTTCAGCCCAGCCGTATAGTTTTCCTGAAAAGTCACATAGCTCGCCAAGCTGCGGCCTATTCTGCTCCTCACGCCATCGTCTCAAATGCGCCTCTTTGGGGTGCTTTGCCTTGCCCGATGTCTTGTAGTCCCAAACACGCCATTGATCACCATCTTCGTGACGATCGATTCGGTCAATTGCCATCGTTACTGGGTGGTTGGCAATTTGCCAGTCATCTCCGTGCTTACCTATTTGATATTCCGTTTCCACTATACTCCAGCCCATGGCCCGATCCGCTGCCTGAATACTGGCAAAAGCGCGCAACCGCTCACGAGCACTCTCAAGTTGCACTATTAAGGGCAACGATAAATTTTTGCCAAAGAGCTGTTCCATAGCAACATCCAAACGCGTTACAAAATAATCTTCTAGCTCAGCAACATCAGAGGAATTACGCATGGCCTCATCTGCCCCAAATTCATCAAGAACGTGGTGGCATAACTTACCAAAATCAAGAGCATCCATCTCTCGCTTATTGGCATCGTATGTCCTCATTTTGGCAATACGCTTGAGGTAAAAGCGGAAAGGGCAATCAAGATAATCCTTAATCGCTGACGGTGAGATATTAATCCTCTCGTCACCCACATAACGATTCTCTAGATCTGGCACTTGAAGCTGCCAATCTCGGCGCCATGCCCCTCGACTTCGTGGCTGAGATGCTGATTCGTTAAACAAATGACTGACCAGCGCAGCCAGCTCCCGACCACTCTGTCTCATCAGCAAGCGTGATGGTTTACGCGCTTCACCTGACTGATTAAATCGAGAAACTATAGCATCCACTCTTCCGCCGTTCGTCCTTGAGCTGATTGCTGTCTGCAAGATGAATGAATCACGAGCAAAACGTGCACGCATATCACGCAAACCTAGCTGATTTCTCAGTGTATCAGGCAAAAAGGAATCATCCGCGCTGCCTTCAGGAACACACTCTTCGTGCATGCCAGCAAGAATGAGATGATGAGCAGGGTCATAGGAAATTTCGAGCCACCCCTGCAGATCAAGCACCGTATCTCCTCGCTCTGAAGGAACTCGCGCAGAGCGGACAGATTCAGCAAGCATCTCAAATGCCTCATCAGCAGCAATTGTATCAGCATGAGCTGCGAGCCGATCCATTGCATCAATCGCCTCCGCCAATCCTGGCTCAACCGCCTTCGCCACTTTTTGATCACAATATCCTAACCACTCAGACAACCAGCGCCGCAATAAAGCCACCATCTTTTTTGCCTCTAACTGGTCATTCAATAGGTCGATATGAGAAGCTACCGACTGGATGATTTCACGCTGATCTGATTCTGCCAAAAACCTAGCATCACTGACCGTCTCAGGCAAATGTTCAACATAAAGCTTATCCATCTGCTCAGCCGCAAAATAGCGGTTAACTTTCTCTGGCAAAAATAACTCAGCACCCGGCAAACGCACGAAATCACGAAAAGCCTCAAACGAGCCCTCTTTACCCACGAGATCACGCATCGCACGTAATAGCCCAACCAGCCCCGACTCAGCCAATCCCCTGCCCTCAGGATTATACAAGGACCAGCCCCGTTCCGTAAATGTCTTCTCCAAGGATGACTCAAAGCTCGGATCACACAAAGCCAGCGCCGCATCGTCTGCCGCTGTGTTCTGATCGCTCAAAATCTGGACACAGGACTCCGCCGCATCACCCGCTGTGTCCACAACATGGAGCCTTTGCTGCCAATCTGGCACCTCAATATTTCTTTTTGACCAGTGATCTACACAAGGAAGCCCCCATGAATCAAACCCCTCTTTTTCGGCTTCGGGAGCATGTATTAAAATATGAATCGGCAGACCCTGAGCGAGTAATGAATTTAATGCTCGGATAGCCATAGGTGTCGGATCAGGGACACAGGCAACTACAATACGCTCAACTCCGGGCGGAAGATCCGGCGCCAATACTTGGTCGCGTTTGGTGAGTATGGGATCACGCAACTTCCATTTGCCAAGTTGCTTGAGCATCAGACTCTCTAACTCGTCAAGCTCGTCCCATCGCTCTTTTTCGATGCTATGATAGCCTGCATCTCGAAAGCTTGCATTGGCATCAGCAAGCTCCTCACGAAGTTGGATAAATTGCTTTGCTAGCGCTAATGCTTCATGAAAACCAACCTTGGCAGCAGTATCATGATTGGGAAATAAATGCGGAAACTGATCCAGCCCTGCCGCTTGAATCACCTGCACCCAAGCCCATAAGCCCTCCTGTTTGCTGGCAACCCCTTGAACCTCAAACAAACGATTGGGCACCACTACGTGAGGAGATATGACACCTCCTCCCTCAGATAAGGCCATGCGCAGTCTTCTACCGCTATTTGAGGTTGGCACGACCACCATCGTGCTTGCCAACACATCGCGGCGAGTATCAGCGAGTAGCCAATGCTTTACGGATTCAAGCAGCGGAGCATCCCAGCCGAGAAAAACACGGTCAGCGAATCGCTCTTGCTCGAAATCCAATAACTCCTGCATTCACTAGTCCTCTCCGCCTGAGCCCTCAGCATCATCTTTCTCAGGGGCCTCAGATGTGTCCACAGCTTCTTGTGCAGCTGCCTCTCCACCTTCTGGAGCATCCCCATCTTCGGAATCATCAGAATCCTCAGAGGCATCTTCGTCGTCGGGCATCACACGGGCAATGTCCTGGAGCTTTTCTCCCCCCTTGAGGGTCACCAGCTTCACACCCTGCGCAGCACGACCAGTCTCTCGCACGTCTGAACAACGAATACGAATACTCTGACCATCACTCGTCATGAGCATCAATTCGTCCTCCTCTGCCACTGAGAGAGCACCGACAACCTGACCCGTTTTCTCGGTCACGTTCATCGTTTTCATACCTTTACCGCCACGACCTTTAGAGAGGTATTCTTCATAAGCTGTACGCTTACCAAGACCATTCTCGCTGGCAACTAGCAGCTTAGCATCTGGACTTACAATCGTGAGCGACACGAGGAAGTCACCTTCTCGAGGCTTCACTCCGGCCACACCAGCAGATGGCCTTCCCATAGCACGGATGTTGGTCTCACTGGTGCGCACGCAGTAACCAGCGCTAGTAACCAGACAAATATCGTCTTTACCAGAAGTCAATTTGACTTCGACCAGACTGTTTCCTTCATCAAGCTTGATCGCGATGATTCCATCTTTGCGGAAATTACGGAAGTTACTCAGACCTGTCTTCTTCACCTTACCACTGCGAGTTGCAAATAAGACATAGCCGTTCTCTTCACCGAAGGTAACATCCTCGTCATCTTCATTCGTCTTACGCTCAAGGCGCAGCGTAGCTGCGATATTTTCCTCTGGCTGGAGGTTGAGTAGATTCTTAATGCTACGACCTTTGGAAGCACGAGAGCCTTCTGGTATACCGTAGACTCGCTCCACGTAGACTCGGCCAGTGTTAGTGAAGAACATCAAGTAGTCATGTGCCTGAGCTGAGAATAGATGTTCGACAAAGTCTTGTTCATCGTCTTCCGCCTGGTTCGCGTTCCGTGTTTCCATGCCGCGCACGCCTTTACCACCTCGGGCTTGGACACGATATTCGGCAGATGGCGTGCGTTTGATATAGCCCTTATTTGATAGCGTTACGATCATTCCATCGTTGGCAATAAGATCCTCAATGGCAATCTCGCCCTCATCAGGGAGAATAGGACAGCGACGTGGTGTGGCATGCTTTTCTCTGATTTCAAGAAGCTCATCCTTAATGATGGCCAATACACGTGCTTCACGGGCGAGGATATCGAGGAAGTCTTTGATCTCTTCCAAGATGCTATCATACTCCACCTTGACCTTGTCTTGCTCCATACCAGTGAGCTGGTAGAGGCGAAGCTCGAGGATCGCATTAACCTGACGGTCTGTGAATACATAGGTGTCGTCCTGCACACTGGGCTGCGAGCGGATAAGAATACCCAAGCTCTCGGCG
>CBFHKM010000036.1:0-592 GCA_965656385.1 Oceaniferula sp. | reverse complement strand
TTGAGTTTCACCCTAGCTTCGTCGCGGTTTTTGGAGTCGCGGATAATGCGGATGAAGTCATCAAGATGACCAAGTGCGAGTAGGAATGCCTCTAGGTTTTCGGCGCGGTCTTCTGCTTTGTTGAGTAAGAAGCGGGTCCGACGCATGATGACCTCTCGGCGGTGCTCAATGAAGGCATCGAGCGCATCCATAATTGAGAGCTGCTTGGGGCGGCGCTCGTGAATGGCAAGCATATTGACGCCAAAGGATGTCTCCATCGAAGTAAGCTTATAAATCTGATTCACCACGACCTGGGGGCGAGCATCACGCTTCAGGGTAATCTCAATGCGTGTCTGTTCGTCGGACAAGTCGCGCATGCCAGAAATTTCGGTCAATACTTTCTCACGAACCAGCTCGGCGATACGCTGCTGTAGGACCGCCCGGTTCACACCGTGAGGCACCTCAGTGATCGTGATGACGGATGTTCCTGAAGCCTTCTCATCAACCTCCATCGTGCCACGCATTTTAATGCTTCCACGGCCTGTGTGGAAATAGCTATCGATACCTTTAAATCCACGAATTTCGCACTTACCGGCAAAGTCCGGCCCCTTGA
>CBFHKM010000035.1:2830-17042 GCA_965656385.1 Oceaniferula sp. | reverse complement strand
ATTCTATGTTGAGCCGGCGATAGGAGCTTCCATCAATGCTGTGATGTCTGGGGTGAAACCTCCCAGACCACTGACACATGATTTGTTTTCACAGATGCTGGATGCTTTTGGCGCGAGGGTGGACAAAGCGGTGATTGTGAAAGTTGATGGGGAAATTTTTTACGCACGCTTGTTTATCACCGCTGAAAACGAGATCATGGAGCGTAAGGTGGTAGAAATTGATGCTCGTCCAAGTGATTGTTTGGCTCTGGCTGTCAGGCAGGGGGCATCGATTTACGTTCGGCAGCATGTGTGGGATGAGCTTCGTGATATGTCTGAAGTTCTTGCAGAACTAAAGCAGAAGGGCGGTGATATGACTGGTTATTCGGCTGATGACCCCTTTGATTTGGGGGAAGGACCTGATGAGGGCGACGACTGATCGTCATAATGGAGTCGTGTATACTCGAGTGCTTGCTCTCGGGAATTAATCGACCCTTCCAGCTGCTCCGTCTGTATGAGAGTTAGAATATAGCTGAACTCTGGACCGGGGCGCATGCCCATGGCGATGAGGTCTTTACCGTTGATGAGCGGTGGCGGTATAAGCGGTTCAGCGGCAAACTCCTGTTCTTTTGATCTCAGAAAGTCGTAATTCTCGGTAAAGCCATTACTGCTTGCGCAGTCGACACGGTGGAGCTCCATCTCTTGTTCAAAAGTGGGTCGTGCCATGAAGCGCTTGACCTTGGCTGTGCGCATTTTCTGCACATTCATGAAGTTCATATGGTTAGCCACCATGGCACAAACATCTTCAGTGGTTTGCTTGGAGTATTTGAGCCGCTGTAATATTTTCTCTGCCATTTCAGTGCCAACTCGATCATGACCATTGAAGCGAATGCGGTCGGCATCTTGATCATAGCTGTAGGTGGGTGGCTTGCCTATATCATGAAGTAATACGGCTAAGGCGAGCTCCTTTGAGGGGTCGCCAGTGAGCATATCGAGCATGATGCGGGTATGGGTAAAGACATCGCCTTCTGGGTGCCATTGTGGCGGCTGTTCACAGCCAATTAGAGCATAGATTTCAGGGATGATATGCCGCATCAACCCGCTTTCGGTGAGCAGTTCAAGTCCATGGGCCCGACGAGCTGAGGTCATAATTAGGTTGAACTCATCACGAATTCGTTCAGCACTGATTTGGCCTAGCAGGTCGGCGTGTTGGCAAATCGCCGTCCAGGTTGATGGCTCAATGGTAAATCCCAAGGTGGTCGCAAAGCGAATTGCCCGCATTAGTCGTAGTGCGTCTTCTTGAAAGCGTTCACTGGGGTTACCAATTGCACGTAATCGTTTCGCTTTGATGTCTCGCTTGCCCTCAACATAGTCGATAATGTTATCGTTACTTGGGTCTTGGAAGAGACCATTAACGGTGAAGTCACGCCTTGCTGCATCGTCTTCTGGGGTGCTGAAGGTGACTTGATCAGGATGCCTTCCGTCATGGTAACAACCATCGTGGCGAAATGTGGCAATTTCGAATGAATAGCCCTCTATTTGAACGAGAATGACTCCAAAGTGAACACCTATTGCATTGGAGTGCGGGAATATCGCCTGCACTTCGTCTGGAGTAGCGGAGGTGGCGATATCATAGTCTTTTGGCTCGATACCTAGGAGGATATCTCGCACGCATCCGCCTGCATAGTAGGCGGTGTGGCCACCCTCGCACAGGCGAGTGATGGTTGCATGGGCAGCAGCTTTTAGGTCGGGCACGCACCTATTTAGGCAGAAGCTTAGTTATTTTGCAGTTTAATTATCACGCTTCTTCACCCTTCAAATAGGCTTGCAAGCGATAGTGGCAGAGGGTAAATGGCTCTCCCGCCAGCGATGTCGATGAGCGGAATTCCGTCTGATCCCGTAATGAAACTATCCAGCTTGTTAAGTTGTAAACAAGTCATCCTCGATTTAGAGGGTGAAGTATGCTCTGACGCACTGGCCCATATGGTGGACCATCTGATTGCGCGTGGATGCCTCAGCAAGAGCCTGCGCGACGAGATTCTTGATTTGCTCAAGGAGCGTGAAGGCCAAGTCAGTACGGGTATCGGCTCTGGCGTTGCTATTCCACATGCTTTTTCAGATTCTGTGGATCATGTGGTAGCTGCTTTTGGGCGATCCAGTGAGGGTGTTGATTTTGAGGCAATTGATAATTCCCCTGTGAATTTGGTGATGCTTCTCATTGTGCCCGAAACGCAGCACAATATGCACCTGCAAACGTTGGCCGCTATCGCTAAAATGTTCAATAATTGTTCGATCCGGCAGCAGCTACATAATGCAGAATCGATAGAGCAAGTTTTGAATATTTTTGATGCTGATTCATCTAGTGTTCGTGCAGGGGGTGAAAACTAGTATGTTAGTGAAATAGATTTTTATACCATGATGATAAAAGAATTAGAAGAGGCAATGTCTCGGGCACTCGAAACCGCTGGTGTTGAATTGCCGGATGGGTTCGAGGTGCAAGTCGAGTCAGCTGCGGATTTGCGG
Organism: Oceaniferula sp.; assembly: GCA_965656385.1. Classification (GTDB taxonomy): domain Bacteria; phylum Verrucomicrobiota; class Verrucomicrobiia; order Verrucomicrobiales; family Akkermansiaceae; genus Oceaniferula. The sequence continues at coordinate 14,540 of CBFHKM010000035.1, read as the reverse complement.
TTTGGAGATTATCAAAGTAATGCAGCGATGGTTTTGGCGAAACGTCTGAAGACCAATCCTCGTGATTTTGCGGCGAAGCTCATTGAGGCTATAGATTTAGGAGATCTAGCAGTGGCTGATATTGCAGGGCCTGGATTCATCAATTTTAGAGTGAGTCATTCTGCATGGAGCAAGAGGATGTCATCTTTACTTGGCGATGATCGTCTTGGCGTAGAATTAGCCAGCCCAGCGCAAACTATTGTGGTAGATTTTTCTGCTCCGAATGTCGCTAAGCCGATGCACGTGGGTCATATACGTTCCACTATTATTGGAGACAGTTTGTCTCGTATCGCTCGTTTTCTTGGGCACGAGGTCATTACTGATAATCATATCGGTGATTGGGGGACTCAGTTCGGGATGATCATCCATGGTTGGAAAACTATACTGAATGATGCTGATCTCGAAGCTGATCCCGTTGCAGAGTTGTTGCGTGTATACCGAACGGTCAATGCACGCTGTGGTGAAGATGATGCGGTGCGTGAGACGTGCAAGTTGGAGCTGGTAAAGCTTCAGGGTGGAGACGAGGAGAACCTCCAAATTTGGGAGAAATGTGTGGCTCTATCCAAACAAGGTCTGCAGGGAATATATGACCGGCTTGATGTATCTTTTGATTATTGGCATGGAGAGAGTTTTTACAATGAACGCCTCGCGCCACTCGTTGATGAGATGATGCAAAGTGGTGTAGCTCGCGAGAGTGAGGGTGCCATCTGTGTGTTTTTTGATGGCGATGCTAAATTGGATGAAAAACCTGCCATTGTGCGCAAGGCGGATGGGGGTTTCTTGTACGCAACGACAGACTTGGCCACCATTGACTTCCGGGTGCAGCAATGGAATGCAGATCAGATATGGTATGTGGTAGGTGCGCCTCAGCAGCTCCATTTTCAGCAAATCTTTGAAGCTACTCGCAAGCGTGGTCAAAATCCAAGCATGCATCATATTGCATTTGGTTCTATCCTTGGTGAGGATCGGAAACTGATGAAGACGCGCAGTGGTGACAATGTGCAGCTCGTAGATGTTCTCGACGAGGCCGTCGAGCGTGCTGATCTAGTAATCAGAGAGAAAAATCCTGATATGGACTCTGCACAGAGGGCAGAGGTGGCATCTATTGTCGGCATCGGCTCGGTGAAGTTTGCAGAGCTATCCCAGCATCGCATGACGGACTACGTGTTTAGTTGGGACAGAATGCTAGCGCTTCAGGGTGATACTGCCCCATATTTACAGTATAGCTACGTGAGAGTGCGTTCTATTTTTCGCAAGCTAGGAGATGAGACTAAAATCGACCCTTCAGCCCTTGTGGTTGAGGCGGATGCTGAGGTGCATTTGGCTCGCATGTTAGTGCGCTTTGGTGAGACAGTGCCGATATTACTTGATGATTTTAGGCCAAATCTCCTGGCTAATTATCTACTGGAGCTGGCAAAGGCATTCCATTCGTTTTTTGAGGCTTGTCCTGTGCTGAAGTCCGAGGGTGATACTCAGAACACGCGACTAGCCTTGTGTGAGCTTACTAGCCGGGTGCTTGAGAGGGGGCTTGGGTTGCTCGGTATCGAAGTCCCCGAGCGTATGTAGTTCTGGTCACTCACCTTGGTTGTTTAAGATCCGCTCTGGTGGTGATATAATTCTTTAATGAGAATTTTTTGGATGATGAGTTCTTGGACGTGGATTTCTTGGACGTGGATTTCTTAGATGAAGATTTTTTGGATGAGGATTTCTTAACTTTGTCTGTTTTGACAGGAATGGCGGTATGACCATCACTGTTACTGTGGCTTTCTTTGCACTCTTTCTTTGAGTTATTATGATGGGTTTTGCTGTGTTTCGCTTTTTTGTCGTGATCCCGATGTTTGTGGTCGCGCTGGTAGCTTTTGTTGCGGTTTGAGTGATGCTTGGATGGTTTTGAGCAGGTAACATAGCGACTTCCGTGCTTGCGATACCATGTATCACCATGGGTGTAATAACGGTGCCCGCCAATATAGGTGGTTCGGCACCCAGAAGGTAGCTGTGATATGCCATGGTAGCGATGAGATTGACCGATATTACCGTAATACCCGTAGGGGCGCGAACATCTGATATAGTGGCTACCGCTTCGGCGATACCATCTACTGCCATAATGATAATAAGGTGTTCCGCTGACATAAATGGTGCTGTAGCCATGAGGGAGGGCAGTAAAGGTGGTACTACTCGAATAACTAGTTCCGGTATTATAGTAGTTGGGGTCTACGCATGAACTCAGAGATAAGATACTCAAGCTTGCCAATATGATAAGTGGGAATGAATGTTTCATAATACGGTAGGACGTTTCGTATTTGATATTATTCAATTTTTTCTCGCAGAGAGCAATTATCTTTCTAATGGCTGAGACGGCGTCACAAAGCACATTGCCATTTTTGCGCGGCACAGGAGATGCTCGTACTTGCAATTCTGCTACAGTATGGCGCAATAGGGCTTGTGAACACGGAACAATGGATTGCGGCCGATTTTGCGCATTGTTGGCACCCTTTTACCCGCCAAGGAGATTGGGTAAATGGCGAGCCTGCTGAGCCTTTGGTGCTCGTGGACGGCGATGGTTCATGGCTGATTGATTCAGAGGGGCGAAGGTATATTGATGGCAATGCCTCTATTTGGACCAATATACATGGCCACAAACATCCATTGATTAATGAGGCGATGGTGGAGCAGATCAACAAGGTTGCCCATACCAGCTACCTTGGATTTGCCAATCCTCGAGCGAGTGAGTTAGCTTCCCGGTTATCCCGGTTGTTTCCACCAAATACTCTTGAGCGCGTTTTTTTCTCGGATGATGGATCTACAGCTGTGGAGTGTGCGCTAAAAATGGAGATCCAGTATCGCATGCAAGCTGGGCAAGCTGAGCGAGTTCATTTTCTTGCATTCGATTTGTCATATCATGGTGACACTCTAGGGGCAGCCTCACTCGGTGGGGTAGGTGAGTTTTTTGAGCCATTTAGAAAGTTTGGCTTTCCGGTAAAGCATTTGAGTGGACTCGAAGAGCTTGATGGTCTTGATGATGAGGCAGTCAAAAAAACGGCAGCCGTTATTATTGAGCCTTTAGTCCAAGGGGTGAATCAAATCAGACCATGGCCAAAAGGTATGCTGGCCAAGCTCAGACAGTGGTGCGATAAACATGATGTGCATCTTATTCTGGATGAGGTGATGACTGGGTTTGGGCGAACGGGGAAAATGTTTGCCTGTCAACACGAGGATGTCATTCCTGATTATCTATGTTTGGCCAAGGGTCTTACTGGTGGATATATGCCTTTGGCTGCTACCATGGTGCGTGCCGAGATTTACAATGTTTTTTTGGGCGGTGCAGACAAGGCTTTCTACTACGGACATAGCTATACAGCAAATCAGCTAGGCTGTGCGGCTGGACTGGCTAGCTTGGATGTTTTTGAAAAGGAACATACGCTTGATCAACTACCGGAAAAAATTGAATGCTTAGCATGTGAGCTCAAAAAAATGGCTGAGGATGAACTGTTTATTTACGAGGTGAGGCAGTGTGGATTTATTGCGGGAATAGAGCTGCGCACACCTGATGGTCAGGTATTTGATAGTAAATTGAGGATTGGGGAAAAAGTCTCTGTGATGGCACGTGATCATCAGGTTTTGACGAGGCCGATCATGGATACTTTGGTGGTGATGCCTCCACTGTCTATTTCAAAGGATGAGATTAAAATATTATGTCGCGGGCTTGCTGCTGCGATTAAGGATTTCAGGGCTACACTTGATGCCAGCTAATGTGATAAAAGATGATGAAGGCATACAGGCCATCGAGCATGATTGATTACCTTGAGGGACGTGAGGTTGAAGTCAGTTCTATCTGGAAAGAACCCTTGTCCAGGGCCCGCCAATTGGGTGTGGCAACACCCGAAATTGATCGTTTGGTTAGCGAAATAGAGCATGCGCTGGCGGAGAAAAAAAATTAATACCATTTTGTACGAGACAATTTCATAAGAGTATGGTTTTCCATAGTGCAGGAGGTTAATGGTGTAACCTCTAACTAATAAATAATCCTTACATATATTTTACAGATGGAAACGGTAACAAAACGCGATCTCGTTATTAAGTTGAGCAATAAGACAGGCATTGGGCAAGCTGAGGTATTACAAGTGCTTGAAACCATGATGGAGACTGTTACGAGTGAGCTTGCGAGTGGCAATGCTGTGGTGATGAGAAATTTCGGATCATTTCAGGTTCGTGAAATGAAGGGTAAGGTCGGTCGTAACCCCAAAAATCCGGGGCAAGATATGAAGATTCCGCCACGTGCAATCGTTAAGTTTAAGCCCGGCAAAGAAATGAAAGAGAAGGTTGCCCGTATTCTTCCTCTTATTCAACAAGAGCAATAGTTGCTCCACAGATTTATGAGTCTCGAATCCAAAAAACAAGAGCTGCTCGAAGAGTTGGGCTTTTTTCATGATTGGACCGAGCGATACGAATACGTTATTGGCTTGGGCAAGAAGCTTAAGCCTTTCCCTGCTGAGAAGCAAACGGAAGACAGACTCATCAAAGGGTGTCAGTCCCAAGTTTGGCTAGATGCTTGCTATGAAGACGGGGTCATGCACTACATTGCAGATTCTGACTCACTGATCACGAAGGGCATGATCGCATTATTCGTACAGGTGCTCGACGGGGAGACCCCCAATGATGTTCTACAGGCTGATATGGGCTTTGTTGACGAAACAGGTCTTAAGGAGCACTTGGCACCGACACGTGCGAATGCGCTCAACCTAATGGCGACTCAGATGAAGCAGCGTGCACTTGATTTCGCTGGTTAATAGGTGGTCATCCTTGGTATCAAAAATGCCGCACTACTTGCGAGATATCAACCAGAGGTGGATTTCTTGAGCTGATTTTTTGCCGATACCAGGAACTGATTCCAGCTCTTTTGCATCAGCCTTTCGGATGCGCTTCACAGAACCAAACCGACGCAGTAATGCTTCTTTGCGTTTAGTAGAGATGGCTGGGCAGTCATCTAGGAGGCTTTCACGAACACGTCTGCGCAAAAGGAGTTCGTTATAATTGTTGGCAAAACGGTGTGCTTCGTCGCGTATGCGCTGCATGAGTTTTAGTGCTCCTGAATCATGAGGCAGGAGTAGCGGCTCACCGATGCCTGGTCTGAAAATCTCTTCTCGTTGCTTGGCAAGGCCAATGACGGGAAGATCGTGCAAGCCAAGTCGCTGCAATTCTCTCACTGCCATGCCCAGCTGTCCTTTGCCGCCGTCAACAATAACTAAATCTGGAATCAGCAGAGGGGACCTACCTTCTCGAGCAAGACGTCGAAGTGCCTCAAGCGGTTGTTCTTGGGTGTCCTCTGTATTAGAAATTCTATTTTCTAACAATATTCTGGAGTAACGTCGTTTGACAACCTCGGCCATACTTGCGAAGTCATCCTGACCTTGTACAGATTTGATGCGGTAGCGACGATAGCTCTTGTTTTCAGGGCTTCCATTCACAAATCTAACCATCGAGGCGACGATGTGAGTACTTGAGACATTGGAGATATCAAAACACTCCATGATGTGAAGTTTGTCGGGAAAGCCGAGAGCATCTTGGAGCTCAGCTAAATCCTCGCTGGGTTGAACAGTGCTGGGAATTGCCCCGCCACCTCGAGCAAAGCTACGTGCTGGACTTAGGGTTTTCTCTAAGTTGTCTATAATGTCGCGTATGCGTGCGGCCTTCTCATACTGGAGTTTATCGGAGGCTTGCTGCATCTGCTCTCGTAGTCCCTGCAAACGGTCTCTTTTGCCTTTGCCCTCGAGTAGTGCAACCACATCCATGACACGAGCTCGATACTCTTCTTCGGTAGTCTTACCAACACAGGGGGCACAGCATGAGCGAATGACGTCAGCATGACAGTGGCGATATTCATTTTCCCCCGGACATCTCGGTTTGCACGTTCGCAGACCAAATTCGCGATTAATCCACTCTACTGTTGCTCTAATGGCGACAGAATGAACAAAGGGTCCGAAGTAGCGGGCGCCATCGTCTTTCTTTAGGCGAGTTAGCATAAAACGCGGCATGGGGTCATTCAGCTGAACCTTGACCATGTAGAAGCGTTTATCATCGCGCAGGCTTACGTTGTAGCGTGGACGATATTGCTTAATGAGCTTGCTCTCCAGAATTAGCGCCTCTTGCTCATTGCGCACGATTTGGATATCGTAGCTCTCGATACTATCAATGAGGGCACGGGTTTTACGGTCGGCGCGCATTTTGCGAGAAGGCATAAAATAGCTACTTACACGTTTTTTGAGATCGCGTGCTTTGCCCACGTAGATAATCCCCCCGAGACGATCCCGCATCAAATACACGCCAGGTTTGTGTGGCGTGTCTCTGAGTTTCTGCTGGATTTTGGACGTACTCATGAATGGTTGTGACAAAGAATCGTAGAACGATTGCCGAAGTCAAATACTATGAGTAAACATTAACACTCTGCCTACATGAGTCTATGGCTTGATTGAAGGCTGACAAGCATGCTCTTGTTGTCGGCTTTGATCTTTGACAGAGACTTGGTCTTCCCCGTGCTTGCACACAGCAAAAATCAGACTACAATACAGGCAACAATTTCTATGAAATCGAATATTTTCAATTCTACCTCAGTCTCTGCAGTGTTGCTTGCTACTTCGCAGTCATTGTTGGCAGCTGAATCTGCCGCAGGCGATCTCACAAGCCAAGTGAAGAGCGAGGATATTATACAAATACTGCACAAAGGAGGGTTCATGATGTGGCCTTTAGCTGTGTTGTCAGTTATTTGTGTGGTTCTTATATTACTCTATTTTTTCACAATCCGTCGCAATGCCGTGGTCAGTGACAAATTCATGAGCGCTGCTGAAGCTCTTATTAGAAAACGAGATTACCTTGGGTTAGTTGCACAGTGCCAGAGGCAGAATCAAAGTGTGGCGCGCATCACTGAGAAAACGCTTGATTTCATGACGAAAAACACGGGCACTACATTTAAGGAGGTTCGTGAAGTCGCGCAAGCTGAGGGCTCTCGACAAGCTGGTATTCTAACACACAGGATCAGCTACCTCAATGATGTTGGAACGATTGCTCCCATGGCCGGCTTGCTGGGCACTGTGATTGGTATGATTAGAGCGTTTATGGAAATTGCGGACGGAAACCATGAGCCAGGCGCTCATGCGATTAAGCTCGCAGAAGGCGTCTATCAGGCACTGGTGACCACTGCTAGTGGCTTGGTTATTGGTATCACAGCCGTTATTTTCTACTCTATTTTTCGTGGTAGAGTTCAGAAATATATTGCTGAGTTGGAGGCCGCCGCTACGCACTTAATGGCATTACTTGCAGCCCAATATAATCGACGAGGTGGTGTAGCACCTCAGCCTGTTTATTCAAATGACCAGGATGATCAAGGCTATGGCAACAATGCTGGGCAGAGTCACATAGTATCTCGTGATCAGGCGCCTGCGCCCAATTTGAGACCGACCAATGACAGTCCTGAAATTCATGGGATTTAAATCCGGGGAACTTTTTCCACATCAATGAAATTTCAAACCAGAGAGCCTGAATCAGCCGATTTTCCATTGGCACCCATGATCGATGTCGTATTTCTGTTATTGATTTTTTTCATCGCAACCATGCAATACGCTCAAAAAGAGCGAGAACTTAATGTGTCGGTTCCTGTCGCCGAGGAGGGAGCTGATGCACGGCAGACCGTCGGTGAGATTATCGTCAATGTGCGTGACGATGGAAGTGTGGTTGTAGACAGCGCGGATATGACTCAAGACGAACTCTATGATAAACTATCCCGTATTGCGGCGGTGCATAAGAATCAGGCGATCAGAATTCGAGGTGCTGGCAAGGTCGAATACCAGAAGATTGTTGAGGTCATTGATATCTGCCAAAAAGCAGGTATCCCGAATATTTCATTCGCCACCCGAGTTCAGAAAAAGAGCCAGTAGCTACGGTTTTTGTTTTAACGAATTGATAAAAAAGCAGATATAATTGAGCCTTCTATGAAAAGTATTATGCGAGTAATTTCTCTGACTATGTGGGTAACTCTCGCTATGGGGTTAAGCCATACTACCTTGTGTGCCCAGAATGCACCGTTGGTATCGGATCCAGCACAAGATCAATTTGAATTTTGTAAGCAGCTCTATCGCGAAGCAAACAATACCGAGGATTTAGACCTTAGAGTGGAGGCCTACCAACGTGTTATACCTCGTTTGGGTGCATATATTGAGAGCTATCCCAACCACCCTAATACCCAAGCTGCCAGTTATTATCTGGGTGAATGTTATTATCATTCAGGATCTGTGGATGAGGGAAAGAGGATACTTCATGGGGTCATTAATCGTTTCATAGAGGGTCGCTATGTGGCGTTGGCCTCGAATAGACTGGGCTACGATGATGTCAACGAGAAGAAGTATAGCCAGGCGGCTGTTCATTTTGGTCGGGTGGCAACGATGGCAACTACAGTCCAAGAACGCTACCGTGGTCGTTACCAAGAGGCTTCATGTTATCGTTATGCGGGCGATACTGACAAAGCCATACAGTCGTTTCTTATGGTAGAGGCGTCGGAAGATGCGCCCGTCAATTACCGAGAGAGCGCTCGGTTGAAGTTGGCGCACTTGTATTTAGCTAAGAAAGAGAATGAGATGGCGAGAGAGAAGTTTGAAGCTTTGATGGAACCTCAGGTCGAATCGAACATACGTGCGGAAGCAACACTCAATGTTGGCCTGCTAGCTCTGCAAAATAAAGAAGTTGATAAGGCCACAAAATGTTTCGAGGCTGTGCTGAGTTCTACCGAGGATAAATTCAAAGCCAGTGCTCAAGCGGGATTAATGAATAGCATGTATACGGCTAAAGATTATCAAGGGGTGCTTGATGCGCTAAAGCGTGGTGAATATGTTGGCTCGCCTGCTACTGAGGCGGTGAAATATGCCATTGCCGGTCGAAGTGCTTATCAATTGAAATTATACAATGAGGCAATTCGTCTTTTTTCCACCGCTGAAAGTCAGCAGCCTATGTCCGCTGAAGCATTTGAAGCGAGCTACTTTCGTTTGCTTTGTTTTTATAACATAAAAGGGACGAATATTCCCATGCAAGTGGATGCCTTTTTAGAAATTTATCAAGGACAATACCCCAAGCATGAAAGGATCCATAAGGCGCTGTTGATGAAGGCCGAGACACTTTTCGATGACGAGCAACATCGTGAAGCTGCATCCGCATATAACCAGATAGATTCAGAAATTATCGGCAGCCCAAACCAAGCTAATTTGTATTACAAAAGGGGCTGGTGTCTTTCATTATCGGGTGATCACAACGGTGCTGTGAGAGACTTTACTTCATTTATAGGAAGGCACAGCGGGGATAAACGAGCCGCTGATGTGATAGCAATGCGTGGAAAGTCATTTCTTGTGCTTGGAGACCGTATTTCTGCGCTTAAGGATTTTGACTTATTGATTCAACGTTACCCGGATGACAAATTAGCAGCTCTGGCATGGCAAAATAGCGCCAAAATCAGAAAAGAGGACAAAGATTACGCAGATATGATCCGCAGATATGAGGCTCTTCTCAAAGGTTTTTCGGATCTTGGTGATGACACTACTGCCAATGCCCACTATTGGATAGGATGGGGTAATTATCAGATTAAAAAATTTCCTGAAGCCATAGCTGCGTTAACAGATGCTAGCCGCCTTGATCAGAAAAAATACGGGCTTAATAGCGGAATGCTGATTATCTACAGTGCTTACTCCATGAAGGACAAAAAGAGGCTTCAGCAGGAAATCGAGGCAATGACCAAGTCGGGTCATGGCGATAAGGTGCCGAGGTCTATTTATCGATGGCTGGGTGTGCAGTGTTTTAATGCTGCGGAAATGGGTGCGGCACAACAATACTTGACCAAAGGAGTTAGTCTTAATGATCCGCGTGCAACTCCTCAGGCTTTTTGGAAGATGCTTGGCAAGGCTTGTGTTGCTGTAGGCAAGTATGATGAGGCTATCGTGGCGACCGGTAATTTTCTCGATGTCGTTGATGAGCCATTTTGGAAGGCTGAGGCTTTATTAGACAGGGCTGAGGCATTTCTCGGATTAGAGAACCTCGAGCAAGCAAAAACGAGTGCTGAACAAGGACTAGAGCTTAGACCAAAAGGTATGGTAAATGCTGAACTGAGAATGATCCTCGGGGACATCGCTTACAACTCAAGTGATTTTGCGGAAGCAGCAGCTTATTATGTGGTGGTTGTTCAATTATTCGTAGACGATCAGGAATTAAGATCCGATGCTCTCTACAAATCATACGAGGCTTTGATGCAAAAAGGAGATCAAGAAGAAGCTCAACATTACCTCGACACTCTCAAGAAGGAATTTCCTAATTACCTCAAGACAGAGCAGTCTCGTGGCATCGAGGGGCCCTAACTGGACGGTGGCAACTTCAGCAAGTATAGCCTAAATTAGTAGCTAAACTCACTGACACCTATGTCTAACGCAAACTGCGGGCATTAGGATTTGCTGTTCTACCGTTGTTTTTTGCCCATGGGTCTGCGTGAGTAGAGCCCTCTTTGCCAAAGAGTTCCTCTGCTTTTTTACCTGGAGGTAGGCAAACCACAATCGGTTTCATTTGGCGCCCCTGAGCATTGTAGCGATACCTTAAATATCTGACCGGATATTCCTGCTCGACGGGTTTTTTGGTAACAGGATCAGTCACAGTTCTAGTTCTTTTGACTCTGGCATCAAACATATCTTCTGCTACGAGGCTTCCATTACGTTTGTGATAGCCATAGACAATGCGGTAGAGTTTGGAGCCCGCTCCATCGTAAACAATACCGCTGCGAAGTTTGCCGAAAGCATCTTTGCGATAGAGGACGAGCATTCGTAATACTCTGTCACCACTACCCTCTGAGCGATTCCCGTAAGTGCGTCGCTCGATAACCCGCTCATCTGGGCTGCGACTAAATTCGGTATAAGTTCCGTCCTGATTATGCATGATACGAACGTTATTTTTAGGAGCTTCAATACCAGTTAGGTCATTGACGCCAGCATTGAGGTTGATGGCTACAAGAAATGATGTCAGTAGAAGGCTAATTACTGTAGTTTTCGCAGACACAGCAGGGTAGTTTTTTTTAATGATTGTATTCATGAATGCCACACATGAAACTACAGCCCTGACTAAAATAATCCAAGCTATAAGATGATGATCTGGAAAACACGGCGACAGACATTAGACCTCACAAAAAGTGCTGCAGTGATGGGCATATTGAATGTTACACCCGATTCGTTTTCGGATGGAGGGGAATACTCGCTGGCGGATAAGGCCATAAAGCGTGCATTGCAGATGATTGATGAGGGTGCACAGATTATTGACATTGGTGGTGAGTCTACCCGTCCAGGGGCGGAAGCTGTTGATGCATTAGAAGAAATCGTCAGAACTGTGCCCATCATCGAAGCATTGAGGCAACAATCCGATGTACTGATCTCGATCGATACCTCAAAGGTAACAGTAGCCGAGGCAGCCATCGATGCAGGAGCAGATATCGTCAACGATGTCACAGGAATGCGCGACGAGAATATGGTGCAGCTTTGTTCGGCTACAGGTGTGGGAGTATGTGTGATGCACATGCAAGGTGAGCCACGCACTATGCAGGAGAGCCCAAGCTATGAGCATGAGGGTGGTGTAATGTCAGCTATTCAGGCATTTTTTACTC
>CBFHKM010000035.1:0-2731 GCA_965656385.1 Oceaniferula sp. | reverse complement strand
AGCGGCTTGTAAGCTTGGAGGCTTTAGGTATGAACACAGACTGTATCTGCTTTGACCCAGGTATTGGCTTTGGTAAATCTTATCAGCACAACCTTAATTTGCTCAGAGGTCTTGGTGAACTGCAAGCTAGCAGGCCTGTTCTACTCGGAGTGTCTCGTAAATCAGTAATTGGTCAATTGATTCGAGAAAATGACCCCGCTCAAAGAGACAGAGCAACAGCTATTATTACCGCCCTTGCACATAAGAATGGAGTCAGGCTACATCGTGTACATGATGTAAAAGGGGCGGCGGAAGCGATTCGTATCGCAGACGCCGTTTAGCCTTGAGTTGCGAAGTCATGTTAGTATTCTAGAACTTGATGTATAATATACTCATTGCCACTCTTTTTTTGTCTCTGCAAATAATGGGACATGCTGAAGACGAGCCTAAAAAAAACGAAGCATTTTGGAGCCCGTCCCTGGGTGATACTTGGACATACAAAATCGTAATGGAAGTGGCAAAGGAAACTTCTATTCCCTCTGATATCGAAGGGCAGATAATCGAGGAACTGGAGGGCAAAATACGTTCGACTCATTATCAAACTTTGGTATATAGGGGATTTTTACCTATCTCAGATAAGGGACCTAAGGCTGATGCCTTTTATTTTTCGAATGGCAAGCAGCTAGAAGAAATCCAATACATGCAGATTAAGGAAGATAAGGTAAATGCGGTTGGATCGAAAAAAGAAGGTAAGAAACCAGAAAAACTTATCAGCCTCAATAAGCCAATCCCTCTTGTGGTCGGTAGCTGGAAGGGTGGCGAATCATTTCCTGTGATGATGGAGCAGGCTGTGAAGGGTAATAAAATCCGTATGTCGAGGATGTTCAGAGCGATTGGCTGGGAGCAGGTGGAAACGGAAGCGGGCGATTTTAAAGCGTTGCACGTGCAAGTAACAGGTATGAACGGGGGGCTTGAGTTGAAGCGTGGATACTGGTTTGCTCCAGGTACTGGCTTCATCAAAGAAGATAAGAAATATTATCTTGGTGATAAAATGATTATGAGGCAAACGAGAGAGTTGGTAAAAACAGCTAAGGCTCAGACTAATCAGAAGGATGGCGATCAATAGCTTACTTCATAGGTCAGCTCTCTTTTGATTCAAATTGGCTTTGCCAAAATTCAAGCCGTTCTTTAATGCGTTTTTCTAAGCCATTCTCAGTAGGCGTATAGTAACATCGACCTTGTGGTAGGTATGCTTGGGGCGTGTAGTTCCCCTTGTAATCATGCGAGTAGTGGTATTCTAGAGCATCCTCAGGTGTGCCTGATGTAGCCGCTAGCTTCTTTCTCGATTGTGTTCTTAGATGTGCTGGAACAGCAAGTGTATGCCCTTCTTTGACGTCTTGAATAGCCTCACCAAGTGCCGCGTAGGCGCTGTTTGACTTGGGCGCAGTAGCAAGATAAACGGTAGCATGAGCCAGTGGGATGCGGCCTTCGGGCATACCCAGAAACTCAAATGCCTGTTGAGCATCCATGGCCACTCGTAAGCCATTAGAATCGGCAAGCCCAATGTCTTCACTGGCTGAAATAACCAATCTGCGTGCAATGAAGCGTGGGTCCTCGCCTGCGGTGAGCATCTTAGCTAGCCAGTAGAGTGCAGCGTCAGGATCCGAGCCTCTGATTGACTTGATAAATGCTGAAGCGGTGTCGTAGTGCTGGTCACCATCTGCGTCGTATACGATTGCTTTGTGCTGAATTGATTCCTCTGCAACTTCTAAAGTAATATGAATCTGATGGTGCTCGTTATCTTCGGGGGTGGTTAGGGCTGCAAGCTCAAGGGCAGTTAGGGCTCGACGTGCGTCACCATCGCTTTTCTTTGCAATATGTGCGAGGGCTTGTTCGTCTGCAGTGATCTGCATGTTACCTAAGCCTCGACTTTCATCAGCAATAGCGACGTGCATTAATTCTACCAATTCATCAATGGCAATAGGCTCAAGCTGGAAAATTTGAGACCGCGAAACGAGCGGCGAATTAACATAAAAGTATGGGTTGTGAGTGGTTGCTCCGATGAAGCGAACGGTGCCGCGCTCAACATGAGGCAGCAGCACATCCTGTTGGGCTTTGTTGAAGCGGTGAATCTCATCAATAAACAAGATGGTGGTTTGGTCGCGCAGTTGTCGCCATTTTTGGGCCTGTGAAATTTTGTCTCGTATTTCCGATACGTTTGATTCGACGCCGTTAAGCATTTCAAAGCGACAGTCGGTGCTGTTGGCGATTACGGTTGCCAGAGTTGTTTTTCCAGTTCCCGGTGGCCCATAAAAAATAAGAGACGAGAATCGATCAGCCTCAATGGCGCGGCGAAGTAAATGCCCCTCCCCGATGATGTGTTTTTGCCCTACAACCTCGGATATGTTTCTAGGCCGCATTCTAGCAGCAAGTGGTGCCTGAGCAATCGAGCTGGGTGGCACTGATTCGCTCGTATCCAAGTCGGAAGCATCTGGAAAAAGTGAATCCATTGCTGTGAACTTATGGAATTCGGAAATGTTTTACCGTGTTGGAATCACGTCGACCTGTCGTTGGGTTTACCTTAGCTGTAGACGGATCACCCACAATATCGCCACTTCGGTAGCCTGAGATATCGATGATGTTGTATGGCCGGAAAGGGCTCACAACCATATTACTTCTGCCACGAGGATCTGGATGGCCAATTGGAATTTTTCTGTATTTTTTCTGCTCTTCAGCGGGTTCTGTGAAATCA
>CBFHKM010000034.1:14041-17268 GCA_965656385.1 Oceaniferula sp. | reverse complement strand
CCATGATAGCCCAAGATGTTCATACCACCAAAATCGCCCATCTGATATCGGGGTAAGAATGAGCAATAGATGAAACGAAAAAAGCAACAACAGCAAACCATTCATGCTGTTCCACTGAGGATTTGCCTCACGGTTCCGGTAGCTGTAAGGGGGCACAAAATTGACTCTAGTCCGGCAAAGCTAATGCACACGGAAAAAATCTCTCGTTCTTACAGACCAAGAATATGGCGGTGTAAACCATAGCCTGCTATTAAATGAGCACAAAGTCTGTAGCTAGGGCGACTCCCCTGGCAATTGATTTGTCCTCTGGCAAAATATGCTCTGTGCCTGCTACCTTGCTCTTGGCTCAGCTTTGACTCTGCTATCCGCCCCAGCACTGGTGACAAATGGGCCGCCTTCGAGTGGCGCTACTCCCGTGCTCGCCACATCGGGCATCTCGCTGGGCTTGCCTGCCAGCGGGAACTCCTTGCGCAATGGGTGGTAGGGGTAGCCTTCCCACATGAGAATTCGGCGTAAGTCAGGGTGACCCGAAAACTTAATACCCATCATGTCGTATATCTCACGCTCGTGCCAATCAGCAGTAGCCCATATATCACTGACGGTTGGCACCTCTTGAGCATCTGCCACCGATGCCTTCACTCGCAAGTGCACTGAATCATTAAGCGTAGCTAGCTCATAAACGACTTCAAAGCGAGGATCCTCGCCCATGTTATCGACACTGGAGGCATCGATCATGAAATTTAGACCCAGCTCGTTGAAACAAAACTCCATTACCGCCCTCAAATCATCAAGTGCGACGACGACGGTGTGTTCACCACGGAATTCATGAGTCTTGGCTGAGGAGAACTTGGCAACCACTTGCTGGGCTGCTTCTTGGGCTTTCATAAGATAAAAAATTGTTAGGATTTATCGGCTGTCTGTTGCGAGATAGCAGGGTCTGCTTTCAAATCACGGGTAGATTCTTCTCCATCAATTTTGCGCTGCAGCTTCATAAGGCCTTCGATGAGAGCCTCGGGGCGAGGAGGACATCCTGATATGTATACATCGACAGGTAGTAGCTGATCAATGCCTTGTAGCACTGCGTAGCTACGATACATGCCACCGCTGGATGCACATGCTCCCATGGCAATACACCACTTGGGCTCGGGCATTTGATCCCAAACACGCTTCACAGCCAGCGCCATCTTATATGTGACAGTGCCTGCCACAATCATTACATCACTTTGACGGGGAGAAAAGCGCATCACTTCTGAGCCAAACCGCGAGATATCAAATCGTGATGATGCTGTCGCCATGAGCTCGATCGCGCAACATGCAAGCCCCATAGGCATGGGCCAGAGAGAGTTTTTCCTCATCCAGTTGATAGCGGCATCAACCCTGGTGAAAATTACATTGCCTTCTACCTTGGAATCATATGCTGCATGAGCAAGAGCAAGTTGAGCGGCTTGAGCAGGGTCTTGTCCATTAATATGGGATGAACCTGTGTTTTGATCGTCAACTGGGGGGGTGATATTAGCGGGTGATTCCATAGTATGTTGTGCTTGGAGTGAAATTTGTAATTTCCGCCACACACTAGCTTGAGAAAAAAGCATCACAAGTCCATTTTGCAGACATTTTGACATATCATGACATGGCCGATGAACCTTGTAAAAAATATGCAAACAATAAAAAATGCTCCACTTGGAGATCTCATTTAAGCAGCAGACAAACGCTGACTTTTTTTGAACTTTACGCTTACCTTGACGGCTTGTCTTGTCTATAAATGTGGAAATAATACGGATGCACATGCTGTCTTTAACATATCCACGGCTTCGTCGCACATGGAATATCCCCGCCACCCTCCAGCTATGCATGCTTTCATTGGGCCTGCTGTCGGCCGCTCCCCATGCGGAGGCTGAAGATTCAGCAGTAAAAAAAGAACTCAATCGTCGGATCCAAAATGCACAAAAAGCCCACCAGCTTCTTGCTAGTGGAGACATCGCCTACCATAAAAAAGCTTATGACCAAGCAGCTGGTGATTATGCTCAAGCATTTGCGATACTGCCCGGTGGCTCGATGAGTCATGAACTCCGCACTGCGGCAGCTGATCGTTATGCTACCGCAACAACCGAACACTGCCGAGTATTAGCAAAAAAGGGCAAGTATGATGAAGCACGCGTCCTTCTGGATAGGGTGCTAAAACCGACAATATCACCGTCTCACGAGGGAGCTCTTGAGCTTAGGCGACAAATCGATGATCCTATACGACATAATCCAGCGCTAACACAGGGGCATGTTGACGATGTCATTAAAGTGAACAATCTACTCCGCAAAGCCTCAGGGGAATATCAACTCGGCCAATACGACACAGCGCACCTCACATACCAGTCAATACTTCGCATCGACCCATTTAACAAGGCTGCACGTCGTGGCATGGAAGGCATCAGCACCATCAAGTCTGACTACTACCGTGCCGCGAGAGATCAAAGCAGAGCTAACATGTTGGCCCAGGTTGATGACAACTGGAAACTCTACATACCCGCAGCCGAGGGCGTGATAACGGCAGCACCGACCGACAGCTCAATATCCTCTTTCACAGATTTGCGTGATAAGCTTTCAGGGATTGTAGTTGATGAAGTTGACATGGTAGATCAGAGCCTGCAAGAGGCTCTCGACTTCGTCAAATTACAAAGTCGTTTGGGGGACGTGCCTGATTCGCTGGGAAATCAAACAGGCATCAACATTGTGCTCAACACAGGCGATCCTTCATCCAATGCCGCAAAAGCTATAATTAATAGCCGCGTCAACATCAACGCACGCAATTTACCACTCTCTGTGTTACTGGACTACATAGCCGAGCAAACGCGCACCCAGTGGCAAATAGATGGCATGAGTGTATTGGTTGCTCCCACAGGCTCATTGAGGGAAGGACTTATTTTTAGAGCGTTTCGCGTGCCACCCAACTTTCTGCAAGCTGCGACGGCTAGCAGCAATAACCTTGATGATGACCCATTTGGGGGCGAAGAGAACGATGAAGGCAAGTTACCTGAACGCGTTAGTATTACTGACTTCCTGAAGCAAAACGGCATCAGCTTCCCAGAGGGCGCCACCGCATCATACTCCGCTGCGGACAACACCCTTATGGCTCGCAACAGCCCAGCCAACATTGACCTGATAGATCAACTCGTATCGATGATAACCAACGACGAGCCTGTCATGGTCATCATCAAAACCGCGATCATCCGCGT
>CBFHKM010000034.1:0-13941 GCA_965656385.1 Oceaniferula sp. | reverse complement strand
AAAGAACTTGGTTTCGACTGGGCGATCACCCCCTTGGACTTGGGTTCGGGTATGATTCTTGGCGGTGGCAGCGTCGGCAACGGTGGTCCATTGAATCCCTTGGCAGGAAACCCCGTCACAGCTGGCAATCGAAGTGGAAATAGTGCAATCGTTAAAAATGAAATTGATAGCTTTCTCAACAGCACCGCAGGAATAACGTCTGATAGCACCCAACGAGCACCTGGAATATTGAGATTAACTGCCATCACAAATGGCATGGTCATCGACATGATGATGCGCGGGCTAGATCAAAGTAAAGCTGCTGACATCATGGTCAAACCATCAACAATCACCCGCAGTGGAGAGCGCTCAACGATCGAGGTAATCCGCGAGTTCATTTACCCCACCGAATACGAGCCGCCAGAATTACCTCAACAGATCGGAGGCATTGTTGCTAATTTGAATGGTGATGGGGATGCGAGTGGTAATGCCACTGAGATTTTCCCCGTCACGAGCGCTACTCCCACAGGCTTCGAAACCCGCAACGTAGGAGTGACCCTTGAGGTCGAACCCGTTGTGGGCCCAAACAAAAAATACATTGAATTATCTCTCCGTCCAGAACTTGTCGAGTTTGAGGGTTTTGTCAATTATGGCAGCCCCATATCTGCTCTATCATCAGATGCACTCGGTAACCCCATCAGTTTTGCCATCACACAAAACAGCATTTTGATGCCCATATTTAAAACCATACGTATGCCAAACGCAGCCCTGACAATTCAAGACGGGTCAACCGTCGTTCTCGGCGGACTCCTCACGAGTAAGAAAATCAAGGTTGAGGATAAAATCCCAATTTTAGGTGACATTCCCTTTGCTGGCCGGCTTTTCCGTTCCGATGCAAGCCAAACAGTACGCGAGGCCATCATCATTACCGTCAACGCAGAGCTGGTTGATCCCACAGGTCACCCCTGGAGAAAACGTTAGCTTCATTGATGAGCTAGATTAAACAATCATGATGTAGTTAGGGCAGTCATAGAATCATAGCAACATGGAATTAAACACTGACAACAAAGAGGGTCAACATGATCATTATTCCGTTGATGAGATGATGGATCGCTTGAAGCACCGCAAGCGAGCAAAAGACAAGCAGAATGAAATTAAAGACGGAGAACTCATTACTCGCTCTGATGGTACCCAAGCGATCAAAGTAAGAAAACGCAAAAGACGTTCTCAACAAGCGCCCAAAGAAGCCAACTCCAAACCGAAATGGGTTGCGATAGGAATTTGCTCAGGTTTAGCGCTCTTGGCAGTAACCTTCACCATGTTCGTGATCACCAAGTATAACGGAGCCTCGTTCAAAGAAAGCACCGCCATTTCCATCGCCTACCTTCTTGAAGCCAATTCGACACAACTAGACCAGTTGCGCGTCACTCCTATCTCAGCAGCTGTCTCCGGCGTTGAAATCTCCTGGGATAACGAAACATTTTTTCAAGAAGCAGCATTTTCCTCAATTAAAGCTGATATCAAAGCGACTAGTTTCTTTTCAAGCGCTTGGCATGGAAATGAAATATTGTCAAAAAAAGGGTGGATTCGGCTTCAAATACCCGAGCAAAACAAAGCGCAAAACATTGGCCGCAGCAGCTCAAAATATAGCTTTGAAACATACCGATGCGAAGACTTGGACGTCATCTTTGGAGCTAATAATACTGCCCCCTCAATCAAAGGCACTCATGCAACACTGCAGCAACTCCCCAATCGCCGATACCAAGTCTCATTCAACAGGGGTTCATTAAAGATCCCCTACTGGCCTGAACTCCCGATATCCTCGGGCATAGTAACACTGCAATCATCAAATTCAGAAATAGAAGCACGTCTCAAAGCAAACAATGATAACAAAGGAGAGATCATCATCAAAGGCATCGTTTATAAGGACAAAGATCAACCAATCGTGTTAGATGTGAAATCTATTAATTACCCGTTAGAAGACATCCTAGGTAAAGGCCTAGGACATATGATCAAGGGTGAGATCAATAGCGATATGGGTTCAATATCATACACTTACGGACAAAAAGAAGGGGCTAATCTGAGCTTCATCATGCCATTCAACTCCAATCAATTGAATATTAGCGAGCTACCCATGCTTAATGATTTGAGAGACCTCACAGGCAAACCAAACTATCTCCATCCCTCATTTAGCTTCTGCAGAGGCTCAATAATTCGCTCACGTGATGGTGTGTCGCTCAGGAACCTAAAACTGATCAGTAGCCAGCTGCTGAGTATCAAGGGGGATATTTCGGTAGATCATGAGGGTAACCTATCTGGAGAATTAGAAATAGGGATTCCCTCAAGACTTTTTGATGACAAAGCTCCTGCTCCAGCAATCTTCTCAGCACCTAAGGATGGCAACATATATACCAGGATAGAACTTGGCGGCACCATACATAATCCGCACGACAACCTTAACACACGCCTACGAAGTAATCATAAATCAACCCTCTCCGAACCAACTTCCATCGCAGAACCTGCTTCATCAAACCCTCCTACACCGCAGGATACATCGAAACAAAAAGAAAAAGCGTTCGAGAAGCTAACCCAATAAACCCGCTTCTTCTTATCGATTCCCTCTAGTCTCTTAGCCATTTATCAATATCAAATTTTCCATCTACAGACCTACTGCCGTTTCAATGAGATTATTATCACCTCTATTTTTATTCATGGTGATCATTGCATCAGCAAATTGTGCTGAGAAAGAGACTGGCGACAAAGATCACAAAAAAGAGCAGGCGGTTGCGGCATTTCACTTCCTTAAGCTTATCTCGGACAATCAACTAGACCTTGACCGTGACACTGCTATTTCACCTTATTGCAGCCCGAAACGTCGTCGAGAGGTAGAAACCAGAATCAAAAGATTACACGACAACGAATTCAGTGACACTGATACACTCAGCCTTGATGCCCAATTCACTGAATCAAATTTCGCATCCATTTTAATACGCTCAGAAAATAGCATTAACCCGCTCGATACGCGTATTTATCCAGTAGCCCTTCTGAGACGCAGCGATCGATGGGTCCCAGCTCCCATGTTAGGATCATTTTCTAATACAGGATACGGCTACAGCATCGAGGCAGAGCGCTCGGCAAAAAAACTAGAAGCATGGATGAGCCAACAAAAAATAGCTCGGGAAACGAAATATATCCAAGAAACCGAATCCAAAATCAAATCCAAGATCATCAAAATTGAACAAGAAGATGATCTCGATGAAATGAATTCGGAACAAATTGGTTCCTATTTCTTGAAACAATGCCGAGATAAAAAAACCTTAGCTATCCTAGCAAGCATGGGGGCAGGCTCGACCTATTCAAAAAAACAACTTCGTGCATCCCTCTCGCTGATTAGCAAGGCTCTCCAACTCGCCTACTCATCAAAACCCACTAAATGGCATTACCTCAGTCGGAAGTGTATGGCTATAGTCTTAGAAGTAAACGAGGACACTGGGTTAATAACCGTTGGCTGTTTTGACCCTGAAGCCTCAGACATAAGCTGGCGCTTCGCTTTCCAAGAGATCCACCTCCAGACCCAGCAACAAAACAAAAGAACTACTATCAAACTAACCAAAGAATTTCACGACCTTGCGAGCATAAAAAAGTCTAGGTTTCATCTTATAAACCCTAGATCTAAACAGAAAATTATTAGCTCAATACTGAAACAAAGCTCCCAGAGCCAACCCCAACTACCAGAACAAATCTTAAAGCACCTTATTGAAGCAATCAACACGCAAAGCTTTAGTGACTTTCTTAAGCTTATGGTTGGACCGAATGCTCAATACTCAGAGGAGAGCACTCTACACAAAACAGCTGATCTTTGGATCAGATTACAAAAATACAAAAACAGCCTTACTCTTATTTCTGATATTGCAACCACGCGTCGGCTCGCCCTAATTACGATCGAAGAAAGACAACCCAAAGATGGCCTTCCCTCTAAAAAAGAGGAAATATGGATGGTAAGAAACAATCAGGGTTGGAACATCTCACCCACATCTATGCTCGCTTCACAAGCCACCATCATAGCGGATAACATTGAAGAAAAAGATAGCCAAGAGACGCAAGTAAAGGGCCTCATGAAAGAGCTTAGAAACCATCTACATGAGAAATGGCTCGGGGACACGTTTGATGATTTGCAGACCACGGCTCTACCCATATCAGGGCTGGCACCTTCAGTAGATGATGCAAAAAAAACGCTAGCTTTATATCGTAAAACTCTACTTAGCGGTGATCTAAAAGCATGCCTCTCTCATTGCGTCATATTGGAAGGGTCTGATAAAAACAAAATAATGGAACGCACTACGCGTCTGGTTCGGGGGGCTCACGACCAATTACCAGACATGAAAATATTAGGTTCCTCCAGCTTAGGTGGATGGATCAGCATCTCTGCAAAAACAACTTCAAAAGTATCAAAACTAGATGATTACCCGATGTATTTGTTCGCCAATACAGCCAAAGGGGCCCGCTTGTTTGCGAATACAGATTTTCGATATCCACGTAATAGCGGGAGAAAATTACTCAATGAGCGTCATTGGAACGACTTGAAAAAGTCAGCCCCCGTGCAATCCTTAACAACACTTAGATCCATTTTCGATGAGCATATTCAAAGATGCGACAAAGAAATCAGCGCAATCCAAGAGTAGCACCCAGCACAACATTCATCATCACAAATCACTTACACACCATAGCATGAAATCGCTAGACACTGCTCAACGCTTAGAAAAATCTATTACAAGCATCATCAAAGGTCATGATGGAACTGTTCGCAACATACTGGCGTGTATGATTTCTGGGGGACATGTCTTGGTCGAGGACAACCCGGGCACTGGCAAGACGACACTGGCAAAAACAATTGCCCGATCAATTGAAGGGACACAGTTCAGCCGCATTCAATTTACCCCTGACCTATTACCCTCTGATATTCTAGGAGTGTCTATCCTAAACCAAAAAACGAGCGATTTCAATTTTCATCCAGGACCTATTTTCACAAACATCCTGCTCGCTGATGAAATCAACCGCGCGTCTCCCAGGACCCAGAGTGCGCTTCTTGAGTCTATGGCTGAGCGCCAGGCGACTATTGAGGGTACATGTCACCGTATCGACGGTATGTTTTTTGTAATTGCAACTCAAAACGCGGTTGAATTCAGAGGCACCTACCCTCTTCCAGAGGCACAAATGGACAGATTCACCATGCAATGTTCTCTGGGCTACATCAGTCCAGAAGAAGAATCCTTAATTTTAACGTCTCAAAATGACGGCCACCCACTTGATCACCACCAGCCATCTGTGAGCTTCGATGAGGTTCAAGATCTCATCAATGCTGTCGCAGACATTCGTATTAGCGATGAGCTGAAAGACTACATCGTTGCCCTCACCAGCGCCACCCGTGGGATCGAAGATATCCAGCTATCCGCGAGCCCTCGTGCATCATTGGCTTTAATGAAGGTTTCTCAAGCCTTGTCACTATTCGAGGGCAGGGATTTTGTAACCCCTGAAACCATACAACAACTTGCACCTGATGTGATCGCGCATCGTCTCGTTATCTCGCCAGAGGCAAAATTTAATGGTCTCACGGGACGTTCCCTCGTGGAGAAAATCATCGAGCAGACTCCTGCACCTGTCTAAGTAATTTCTTTCCTATGGCTGCAGGCCGACCATCTCCCTTGTTCACAAAGTTGATCCACAGGATCTACTTCAACAACTCAGGCATCGCCCATTTTTTTAGCCAGAGGCTAAAACCAGCTGGCATACTGCTCATCTTGATGATCCCCCTATCATGGACCTTGATGCCAATGTATAGCTTAGCGCCTGCTTACCAAATACGCGGCATGATTTTCGCCATGCTCACACTCAGTATTCTGTGGCTTCTTTTTCGCAGAGCCAGAGTCACCACAACTCGAAGATTACCTCGACTAGCCACAGCAGGAGAGCCCTTGGAGTATTTTGTCGAAATACACAACACAGGCCGACGCACTCTATCAGGAGCTAATTTCCTAGAGATGACCCCAGACAATCGTCCTAGTCGCGAACTATTCATCAACTCTCGAGAACCTGGCGAGGAAAATCGCAATGCTTTCGATCGCCTATTTTGTTACTATAGGTGGGAATGGCTCCAAGAAAAATTAAATTTATTTGCCTGTAAGCCTTCGGCTTTTATAGATCCATTACCTCCCGGGGCATACACCAAAACATCTTTAAGTCTAACGCCAAAAAAACGCGGCATCATTACGCTAAAAGACCTACGAATCTTTTTACCCGACCCGCTTGGCATATTTCAACGATGCAGCAGCGCCAACTCCAGCGAGGATAAGCTCATCGTCTTACCGCATCGCTATCGTATTCCATCACTACTGCTTCCCGGGAGCGCACGCTTCCAACTCGGTGGCGAAGCAATGTCCAATACCATCGGACAATCAGGGGATTTTACCAGTGTGCGCGAATATCGCCCCGGCGACCCACTTCGCCACATACACTGGAAAAGCTGGGCACGAACGGGCACAGCCATCGTTAAAGAATATGAAGATGTCTTTTTTCCTCGTTATGGGCTTATTCTCGACACTTTTGCCAGTGCTGAGCAGGCTGATCTATTTGAGGAAGCTGTGTCAGTAGCGGCATCATTTGCCGCAAGTATTGATACTCAGGAAAGCCTACTAGATTTGATGTTTATTCATGACGAAGCATTTGTGTTTAGCTCAGGAAGAGGAGAGGAACGTGTGGATAGTATCTTAGAAGTCCTAGCTGGCGTCACATCAGAGCCGCGTATTGACTTTGAGGCACTACAGAAACTCGTCCTGCAATATCGCGACGAGCTAACTGCCTCAATCTGTGTCTTTACGGGATGGTGTGATCAACGGCGTGAAACTGTCAGCCGCCTTCACCGCTCTGGCATGGAGCTGGTCATATTGGCGATATGCCGCAGCTCTGAGGAAGCAGATAAACTGCAAAAGCTCTACCCCTCGCCCCTACCCGTCCACTGGCTGCGAGTAAATCATGTCGAAGCAGACCTAGCCACAACTGGAGTATAAGTTACCCATACCATGTCAACCACACCGCCTAAATTACTTGCTGGAGCAGCTATCCTCTATTGGGGCTATCTCACAGGTCATTTAGCGGCTGCTATTCCAGCTGCCTTTATTCTTGAAGCCAGATCTCTCGTCAATCTGCGTTGGGATTTCAAATATGAATCCTACATCAAAGCATGGCATCTCTGTGTTCTCTGTGCCGTGCTCATCGCGATGATTTCGTGGATCGACGGCATGAGAGTGGGGGAGATTCATACCCTATTTGTGTGGGCACCATTTATCTTCCTTCCCATTGAGCTGGCCCAGAGATTTGGCAACGCCAAAAACATCCCCCTCAGCACCTTCTCTTTTTTCGCGAGAAGAAAAATGCTCTCAGATATTGCAGAAGGGAGAAAAATCACACCCCGATTATTCAATACCGGCTACCCCTATATCACAATTGTGCTACTAGCTACAGCAAAAGCCAGTCGCCACGACCTCTATCATTACCTCGGACTATCGATCTTGGTTGGTATTTGTCTCTTTGGATACACCAAAAACAATGGGCGGAGACCGGTAGCATGGACCTGTGCATTTATCCTTTTACTGGCGCTCTCTTGGCTTGGTCAATGGAGCATGTATAAGGTCTTCCGACACTATCGCGGTGGCGGCCAACAAACCATAATTAATCACACCATGTCTGCTACCGAGACAAGAACGAACATCGGCAGGCTGGGTAGGATCAAATTAAATCCTAAAATTCTCTGGAGAATGAAGCTTCACAATGGGCCTAAACCAAAGCTCCTACGATCTGCTACCTACAACCGATATTCTCGGGCTATGTGGTCGTATTCATACAGAGAATCAAACGACGCTGATAACGAATACGATGTAGCCGGATATAAGAACTCTATTGTTGCTGCTATCGTAGAAAATCAACGAGACATTCGTTGGTTTACCAAAAACACTCCCTCGCTGAGGGACATAGCCCCAATATCCATTATTGGAGAAGTTGACGCCAAAGTAAAAGAGCACCCCCTGCCGATACCCGACGAGTTCATAGCTATTGGTGACCTCGATGCAGAAGCATCCGTTGAGTGCAACTCGCTGGGAACTATTCGCATGGCGAACCCCAATTATAATGTCATTAAATATGCCGTATGGCTGGGTGCTGTTTCCAACACTGAGGAGCCCCCATTAGACCAAACAGATTCCAATCTTCACATAGATTTACGTGTTCCAGCTGCTGAAAGGGATGCCCTTAAACGCATCTGCACCCAGCTAGATTTGTATAACCCCAGCCTAAGCACCGCAAAAAAAATCAAAAAAATAAAGAACTTCTTTATTGATGAGTTTACCTACAGCACTCACCTGACCACGCCACGCTTTGATCGTGGAAGACGTCAATCGTCAATCGGCATCTTTCTTGAAGATTCTCGAACTGGTCACTGTGAATATTTTGCCTCAGCTACCACCCTGCTACTTCGTGAAGCGGGTATCCCAGCACGCTATTGCATTGGCTATGCTGTCAATGAGCGTGGCGAAGACAAAACCGAGTGGGTGATGCGAGGGCTCCACGCACACGCTTGGTGCCGCGCATGGATTGAGCCCGGTACCGACGATGACCCCAGGGCGGGTAAATGGGCAGACGTAGACCTTACCCCTCCATCCTGGCAATCTATAGAAGCCCATAGTCTCGATAATTGGAAACAACGACTCGCGGATAAATGGCAGCGCATGAATGAAGACTTCCTCATATGGCGCACTCAGGAGACGAACAAAAGCAGAGTATTTTACGTCTTAGCCGTCATACTCAGCATGGTCACTATTTGGGTCAGCTGGCGTTTATGGAGTTCTCGCCAGAGAAAATCAGATGCGCTTTTACGTCCTTACAAAAGACCAAAAAGCGCCCCCCTCACCCCACTCCACAAACTGGAGTCGTTGGTGACAAAAAAAATCGGCCGTCGTTCCAGCGGCACACCATTGTGCGAATGGTTAAGCAAATTGCTTCTATTAGATGTAGCGATAGAAAACGGACTCAAAAAATCACTTCTCCCTGCAATAGCTCTTCACTCTGCCATTCGATTTGACCCCGCCCTGTCTAATGCAAAAGAGCGACAAGAACTTACTCTCTTGTGCGCACGGATCAAAAAACAACTGAAAAATTATCCGAACTACAAAAAACCAAAGTCATAATGGAGTAAGTGCTAGTTATGACATTTCGTCTTAAGTCACCGCCTTTTTTGAGTTGGAGTTGTTGTATTTAAAGCTATTGTCACATCCATGGAAGAGATTAGCTCCAAGAAACCACTCATCTACTTTAGCAGCATCATCCTTGCTGCGGCGTTATTTGCCTTATTTCTCATCAAAAAGTGCGCGGTAGACGAGGCCAACTACGACTCAGCCTCACAACAAAGTGAAAACCAAGACGGCATTGGTGTACTCGAAAACATAGCCGAGCCCAATATTGATGAAGCCACACCCGAGGAACTTATCGGTCAAATTCGAGCGATCCTACTCTCTGCAAACAGCGAAAAAAATGCACAGCCCTTGATCGATTACGTTGGGAAAAATCATTTCTCTCAATCCCAGCTACAGCAACTACAGAGGCTTGCCGCCAGCTCTGGACTGAAACTTGATTCCTCCAGCCCTTATTCTCGAGTTGAGGGATATGCAAATCGTTGGTCTATGAACCTAGCGGACAAAAGCAAGATCCTCATTGATTTAGAAAAATCTGCCACTGGCAAATGGCAAATAAAAAATATCACACTTCCCGAGGCCGCTGAAATTAATGCCAAGCTCACCACTCAACAGGATGACAAATCCATCCCCCCTCCCCCTGCAGTTGATCAATCAGCATTGATAACCATCACAAAATTCCTCAACGCTATCACTAAGCTAGATGCTGTAACCGCTGGTAATTACATTGATGACTCGCAGGTATCTTATGCGACTCTAGCTGGGCTGTGTATTATTTTTGAAGAAGGCGACTACAGCCTACTTGAGGACAAAACCCTTCGAAAAATGTTTCTCAAGGATACCAGCTCTGGATGGCTTGTTCGCCTACGTTCAGCAAGTACAGGTGAGCTAGCCATGTTCTCAATAACCAGCAAAAGAGGCAGTATTGATCTTCCGTGGAAAATCACTGAAATCAACCTAGATAACCTTTTATCAAATTACGCACAGCGTGTTCTGGGTGGCGACATTTACTACAGCCCTCTTATTAAAAACCCAAAAGGTGGTGACAATTTGGCTATCTATTTTGATCTTGATGCAAAAAACCTAACCAACCGAACTAAAAGACAATTGAGCATTGTGGCAAAGCTACTCAAGGTGAGCCTAGACAAAAAACTTACCATCACTGGTCATACTGACTCCTTGGGCTCTGATCCATACAATCTCGCACTATCAAAAGCACGCGCAGAAAAGGTCATGGAGTTTCTTGCTGAAAACGGCATCAACAAAAACCAAATGGAGATTGTTGGATATGGCAAATCACAGCCTCGTCTTCCCAACACTACGGCTGCTGGTGATGATTCACCCGCAGGCAGGCGCGCTAACCGCCGTGCCGAAATACTTCTAGACTTCTAGCCATGAGTGAAAGCACGCCCCAGCGTAACCAGCAAAGGTTTATCTATGGATTAGCTTGCACTTTTTTCGCTGCTTTTTTCTTCCTAATTATTTTAGCCTATACACAGAGCAATAAAGACAATCGGGCCCCGCTTAAATCACTTGCATCAGCTCAACAAGCAGATGCTCCCCTCGGCTACCCGCTGGCCTATACACAGGCGTCAGCCCCATTCGATCAGCGTTTTATCCAGCTTAGTGCCTTTGAACGGGTAATCATTCCTAGCACTACACGCATGACATATGCAATGGGAACAAGGTATGGTGGGCTCAGCTACAATGCTCAACGCTTCTGGGACCAAAACCCTCAGCGTGGCGGCCATCATACGGGCGATGACATCAATGGTATAGGCGGAATGAACACAGATTTGGGGGACCCTGTTTATGCGATTGCTGATGGTATTACATACTACCGCGGCGAGCCTTCGCTTAGTTGGGGCAAAACGATCATCTTGGCTCATCGAGATCAGCGAGGCAAAATTCTATTATCGATGTATTCACATCTGAATAAGAGTTACGCTGCTTATGCTCAGATAATACACCAAGGCGAAGAAATCGGCACTGTTGGAACTGCCAACAACAATTACCCCGCACACCTGCATCTTGAAATACGCGACAGTACGGGCATTCATATGGGACGCGGTTACATCTCAAAGCAGGGCGAGTTTTTAAATCCTTCTCAAATCATTCAAGATGCTTTGACAAAAGCTACAAATAATTTGCACCCTTCGATTCTATCGATTGCTCTCAGGGAGCAGTGGGAACAACACAAAAATCAGTATTTTAAACTGTGAAAATTTGCTATCCACACTTTCATTACATAATAAATTAAATTATACTAGTGCTTCTAAGCAATCATCGTATCATCCAAGACCATTAATTTTCGCATATGAGTGCAGACATATCCGACAGCAATTTCACTCCACCTGAGCTTAATGAAATCGCAGCCCTGCTTCCCCAATTTGAAATTTTGTCATTCATTGCCAAAGGTGGCATGGGTGCTGTTTACCTGGCCAAGCAAAAGTCTCTAGATCGTGAAGTTGCCATCAAGATACTGCCCCGTAGCTTTGGCCAAGACGATTCATTCCGCTCTTCTTTCGAGGCCGAAGCCAAAAGCATGGCCAAGCTCAACCACCCCAATCTCACGGGTATTTATGATTTTGGTCAAATTGACGGCATGCTCTACATCGTCATGGAAATGGTTCATGGACAATCACTTTACCATGCCTCCTATGGCAAAACCATTGATCAAGCAGAAGCTGGACGCATTATCTGCGAGATTTGTTATGGTCTCGACAACGCTCATCAACAGGACGTTCTTCACAGGGACATCAAACCTGCCAACATCTTACTCAATGATCAATTATCACCAAAGATTAGTGATTTTGGTCTAGCCCGCCCCGTTGGTGATCACGAATCAGACACAGCTTTTGGCACTCCAGGATACACCGCGCCTGAAGTATTACATAACCCAAGCGCAGTTGACGAAAGTACGGATCTTTATTCCGTAGGAGTCATGCTTTATGAGCTACTCACCAGCAAGCTCCCTGAAAAGCCTTACATGCCAGCAACAACCCTAGTTGGCTGTGATAGCAGATTCGATGACATTGTGCGCAAGGCAATGAACGCAGATCCTATTTTGCGCTTCCGAACTGCTAAATCGATGGCACAAGCAATCGAGGCAATTCTTGACGAGAATAAATCGCCTATTTCCAACAGCCCTCTCATCACTCCAGGTGGAACTTCAAGCAAATCAGAAAATACAGCAAAAGCAGCGTCACCACCGGTGGTAACAACCCAACCAAAAAGCTCAACGCCTCGCAACATACTCATTATCCTGATATTATTGGCCGCCATTTATGGTAGCTGGACATTCTACCAGAGTAAAAAAATCACACGCGAAACAGAAAACGCTCAAATCACTGCTGAGAATGAGCGCAAAAAAGATGATGCCACTGATGAAAAAAAGAGGCAACGAGAGCAAATACAACTTGAATCACAAAAACAACGTAATGGTGGATTCAAAAAAAGAACAGCAGCGAACAAAATTGACGGCATCAACAAAATCAACAAAAAGATAGAAGATAAGGTTAAAACAAGACCTAAGAAAATGCCCAGAACTGTTGTCTACGCAGAATGCCCAGAACTTGATTTGATACGTGATAAGTGTATCAGCTTAACAAAAAACATAAAAACAAAAGCTGATCAACAATTCATCGACAACAGCAAAAGTTACACTCTTGCTCTCAGGACTTATCATCGAGGGCTCCCTCGCAGTAAGCAAGAGAAGTTTGCTCGTTATTTAAATAAGATGACAGATCTCGAAGATGAAAATTACATACCATCCAATTTTTCTAAAGCAAACATGCCAGACAAGGTCTTAAAAATTTATGAGAGCCGGCTGAGGCTACAAGACAATATTGAGAGTAACTTCCTCAAGGAAACAAGCAAACTAAGGGGTTTTTATCAAAAGAACCTTCTAAAAATTAAGGAAGAGCTCACCGAGAAGGGACTAAAAAATCAAATCCCTACAGTCGATTTAGAAATAGATGCCAGCCGTGCATCAGAGCAGGACTTTGTGGACCATATACTTGGCGGGAGCTAAAACAGAGCCGCAATAAACCTCCTAGGATGAGCTGCTCGAGAAATTGGCAAATGTGCCAACTCTTCATTGGCAAAATAGTGCATTAGCACCATATTGCCACCGTGCCACATAACAAGAGTTCCAAATCACTTCCTAAGGATACCAATGCCATCCGTATCCTTGGTGCTCGGCAACATAACCTGAAGAATATCAACCTTGATATTCCGCTTGGTCAATTGTCAGTAATTACAGGTCCCTCTGGTTCTGGAAAATCCTCCCTTGCCTTCCACACATTGTATGCAGAAGGACAAAGACGTTATGTAGAGACATTCTCACCTTATGTGCGCCAGTTTCTCGATCGTATGGATAAACCTGCGGTCGATCGCATCGACGGCATCCCACCAGCGATTGCTATTGAGCAGAAAAACACCATTCGTTCAACTCGCTCGACCGTTGGCACACTGACTGAGCTCAATGACTACCTGAAGCTGCTATTCCCCCACCTTGCAGAGGCATACGACCCACAAACGGGCGAGCGCATCCAGCCAGACACACCAGACTCAATCGTTACATGGTGTCAATCTGAGCACCACAACCAGACTGTTATGGTGGCATTTCCTGCACCTGTAGCATCTGGCACCCCCAGCGCAGATGTCCTCCCCATTCTCAACCAGCAAGGCTACACCCGCATCTATCATGGCGGCAAGATAT
>CBFHKM010000033.1:0-17468 GCA_965656385.1 Oceaniferula sp. | reverse complement strand
GGTGTTACCCTCAGGATCTGTGCGGACATCACGAAACAAACCTTCAGCAAGGTCGTCAAAGGTTACACATCGTAGGTAGCGCGCTGGTATGATGCGATCAGTATCGATATCTGCACCTGGGATATAGACTCCGGTGCCAGAAACTTGAGTAATAGATGAAATGGACATGGTCTTAAAAATTAAATTTATAGTAGCGTATTGGCAAATTAGTTAACGGAGAATACCTCACGCGCATCGGCAATCTCGCCCTCGATAGCTGCAGCAGCAACCATCAGCGGACTCATCAAAACGGTACGACCTGTGGGGCTTCCTTGGCGGCCTTTAAAGTTTCTGTTCGAGGATGAAGCACAAAGCTGATCACCCTGAAGCTTGTCAGGGTTCATCGCCAAGCACATCGAACAGCCTGCTTCACGCCATTCAAAGCCAGCATCAATAAAGATCTGGTCGAGACCTTCCTTCTTACAAATCACAGCAGTGATCTGTGAACCTGGGACAGCGAGAGCTTTTACACCCTCAGCAACCTTACGACCTTTGAGATACTTAGCCACCTCACGAAAGTCTGAGAGACGCCCATTGGTGCATGATCCAATAAAGGCTACGTCAACGTGGGTTCCTTTGACAGGAGCACCTGCAGGCAGCTTCATGTATTCAAGAGCCTCATCAATACTGGCACGCTCAACCTCGTTGTTGGCCTCAGCAGGATCGGGAATAGACTCGGAAATCGCGATACCTTGATCCGGAGAAATACCCCAAGTTACTGTGGGCTCAATATCCGCAGCATTAATATTAACAACATCATCATACTCGGCATCTGGATCAGAGGCATAGGCCTGCCAACCGCTCACAGCCTCATCCCACTCAGTATCCTTAGGAGAGTATGGACGATTTTTGAGGAAATTGAAGGTAGTTTCATCAGGGTTGACGTATCCACAACGGGCGCCGCCCTCGATGGACATGTTACAAACCGTCATGCGCTCTTCCATGGTAAAGCCGTCAAAAATACTTCCGCCATACTCGTAGGCATAGCCAATGCCGCCATTGGCACCCAGCAGTCTGATAATGTGTAGTGCGACGTCTTTGGCATAGACACCCGGGCTCAGCTCACCATCCACATTGATGCGACGTACTTTGAGCTTTTCCATGGCAATGGTTTGAGTTGCCAACACATCACGCACTTGAGTCGTTCCGATACCAAAAGCAATCGCACCGAAAGCTCCGTGAGTAGCAGTGTGCGAGTCTCCACATGCGATCGTCGTTCCTGGTTGAGTTATACCCTGCTCAGGTCCCACAACGTGAACAATGCCCTGCATACCTGATGCTAGGTCAAAGTAAGTGATGCCAAATTCATCTGCGTTTTTGCGCAGCTCAGTGATCATTGCATCAGCCAAAGGATCCGCAAAAGGGCGCTGCTGGTTATCTGTTGGCACGATGTGATCGACCGTGGCAAAGGTGCGCTTAGGGTACTTAACCTTTAAGTCCAAATCCCGAAGCATGCCAAACGCCTGCGGGCTCGTCACCTCGTGAATCAGGTGTGTACCGATGAATAATTGAGTACGACCATCTTGGAGAGTTCCGACGGTGTGCTCGTCCCATACCTTTTGATATAAGTTTTTTGCCATGATTCTTGATTTGCTGAGGGGGGTTCATAGCGCATCTGAAACGAAACGCAAACATGGATTGCTCTGCTCCGTCATAAAATAACGAGGGTATAAAATACGACCAAAAGCACCCACCAACGGCACTTGAGCCCTTCATTCATCCTAGAATACACCTCGTCTGACCCAAGGCGGAGCATGCAAGTGCTTGAAGCAAACGCTATTTTCAAATCCGATCTATGTCTCCTCGGCAACAAAATGAGGCAATGGCTTCACGAGACTGGCGGGCAGAGGGAACTTACGATCCTGGATTCCTGGGGCAATCTCAGCTGAGCTTTCATAGCCCATCCGCATCATTTCATACTTTGCATCCATGTTATCAATGTAGTGCAAAGCCATGGCTTCAGGGGTGCGCGGCAGTGTTGGCGACCCCCACTCGTGGGTGCCATGGTGGCTCGCTATTAAATGGAGCAAATGCAGATGAATATCCGCTGTAGCAGGCTCGAGCTCTGCCCAGCTCTCGGCACACGGCTGATCCATTACATCGCGCCAGAGCTTGTTCACCGCTTCTATTCCAAGCGGAATATGCCCGAGCATCTCACCATGCATGGTAAATGGTTGGCTGAAACCAACTTCCGGATAATTATTTTCCCACATCTTGCCGCAATCATGAAAAAGCACCCCAGCTACCAGTAAGTCTCGATTCAGCGTGGTGTATACGGAACACATCGCCTCAGCAGCCCTCATCATCTGAGCAACATGCTCGACCAAACCTCCACGGCGAGCATGATGATTTTTCCGAGCCGCTGCAGACCTCCTAAAACGATCACTATATTGTGCCACAAATTCAGCACACACTCGCTCCAATCTAGGGTCCGAAATCTCACTGAGCATGCGCTCGATATCAGCCCAATCCTTATCTTGGCGCGCCTTTGTCTCCGGATCACCGGCCAGAAACTCAGCCCCCTCGGTCTCAGTGAGCAAACGCATATCCCACTTGCCCGAATCAACTCCATATTGGTTCTGCGTCCAATCACCGCTGAAGCGTAACAGTGTGCCATCAGCAATCTCTTCCAAGGCACGAAACTGAGGCAAATTATCCCAAACCTTCAGCTTCATCTCACCCGTTCCATCAACCAAGTAAATTTCAAGGAACGGCTTACCCCCTTTGGTCTCACGCTCAACCCTGCGCTCAAGCTGAGCATCAAAACTAGCCGAGGCTGGAATATTGCCAGTGTTTTGTCTCAGTGAGGAAATGGTAAGATGCTTCACGGCTTCACGCTAAACTCTCCTATCAGCGACTCAAGCACTAATGGCCAGACATAAGACGGCTGACGAGCAAACTCAGACCCTCAAACTCAGAGGGGTAAATCGTAGCTGCGGCCATCGGCACCCTCATACCAGCGCACATAAGCGAGGTTGACGGTAGCAAAGCCACCTGGTGTCGGATAGTTACCGGTGAAATACCAGTCTCCACATGGACCTTTGATACAGGCACGTAGATTTTCTATCGTCTGGTAAACTACTTCGACGTCTCCACTCCAATCAATATCCTCAGGACTGACCATTCGGCTAATCTCAGCCGAGATTTGATTGTCTGAGAAGTCCTCGTAGATCCGTTTAACCTGATTGATGCGCTCATCACTCGGCTTTTTCAATTCAGCCTTACATGCTTGATACACCTGCTCGAGCAGGTTGTTTTTGCCACTTCGCTTGATGAGATTTATCGCTGCCTGGAAGGCAATGAACTTGCCCAGCTCAGACATATCAATTCCGTAACAATCAGGATAACGAATCTGGGGAGCTGTTGAGCAGATCACTATCTTACGAGGATTAGTCCTTGCTAGAATTTTCAGAATCGACTCCTTCAAGGTAGTGCCCCGCACGATAGAATCATCAAGTGCTACCAGAGCATCACCCTCTTTTACCAGATCATACGTGATGTCGTAGACATGCGAAACCAGCTGGGCACGGCCTTTTTCCTGAGAAATGAAGGTCCGCATCTTGATATCTTTGTGCACCGCCTTCTCTCCGCGTGGCCAATTACGCATGATGAGCCCATCCAAAAGCTCTTCGGTAAGCTCCCCTTTTTGTGATGCTTCCAGAATTTCGGCACGCACCTGCTGCCGGCGGAACAAGCGTAAGCCGTCCAAAAATCCGTAGTAAGCCGTTTCCGCTGTATTGGGAATGAAAGCAAAAACCGTCTTATCAAAATCTTCACCAATCGACTTATAAACTTGGTCAACCAATGCCGCCCCCATTGCCTTGCGCTCACGGTAAATGGATGGATCGTTACCTCGGGAAAAATAAATACGCTCGAAAGAACATGGGCTCTTAGGACGCTCATCGTGGAAACTCTGTGTGCTTTGGCTACCATCACGACGCACAATCGTCACCGTGCCGGGCTCCATCTCTCTGACCTTCTCTTTATTAGATTCGAAGACAGTCATCAGTGGCACTCGCTCAGAAGCAAAAGCAATCACTTCGTCATCTTCGTATACATGACATGGGCGTATCCCACGAGGGTCACGCATCACAAACATATCTCCATTGCCCACCACACCACTGATGGCATAACCACCATCCCATGGGTCAGCTGACTCTCTGATAATCGAAGGCAAATCAATCTGGTCAGAGATCAAGCCTGGAATTTTCCGACCATCAACACCTTCATCTCTGAGTTTGTGATAGAGGTCAGTATGATGCTCATCAAGATGGAAGCCAATCTCCTCTAATACCGTTTGAGTGTCAGTGCCAAACACTGGGTGCTGACCACGATCCATGAGCTTGCTATTGAGCTCACCCGTATTGGTCATGTTAAAGTTCCCCATCACCATTAAAGTGCGGGTCGGCCAGTTTGAACGGCGCAGGTAAGGGTGGCATGATCCCGAATCAAACTCACCTGATGTGCCATAGCGTAGGTGCCCAATAAGCACTTCGCCACCAAAATCAAATTGCTGCTTCACCGACTCTGGATTCTCGGGATCAAGTATCCCCTTGCGAGCCAGCTTGTTGAAGTTTTTCAACTCCTTACGAAATACCGAAGCCATCGAGTCACGTGCTGCATCACGCCTGCGAAATACATAGGGCTGACCAAGAGGCATGTTTAGCTTCACACAACCAATGCCAATACCGTCTTGGCCACGGTTGTGCTGTTTCTCCATCAGGAGAAAGAGCTTATTCACCCCCCAAAGTGCCGTGCCATACTTGTCCTTGTAGTAGGACAGTGGTTTTTTAAGCCTGACTACCGCAATACCGCACTCGTGTTTGATAGGGTCGCTCATGAAATAATCCCGTATTCGGTTAGCAATGAACTCGCTTAGCTTTCCATGCTTACCCTGACACCATGGGTGTCAGTGATGGTGCCTATCTTCACTCCCCCTGGGCCAGCAGACAAGATCTGCTCTGCCTCGTCTGGTGAAACAATCACTACCCAGCCAAAGCCCATATTGAATGTGTGGAACTTATCCTCGGCATCGACATAATCGAAAACCTTCTCCATTGCTGCATTATTCCAACGAGGAATTACCACATCAGCTCCATGATTGGGTAATAAACGCTCAAGGTTCTCCGGAAGTCCACCACCGGTGATGTGTGCCATCGCCCGCGGCTTCACACCAGCGGTTTTGATGTCTGCAACCACATCATGATAAAGACGAGTCGGAGCAAGCAGGCTGACGATTTCCTCTTTGGTAAAGGCATCACCGTGCTTCTCAAGAACACGTCGTATGAGGCTCCAACCGTTGGCATGCGGCCCGTCGGAATGGTAGCCGATAAGAACGTCACCAGTGGCAATCTGAGTAGGATCAATGAGCTCAGGCTTTTCACAGCAGCCAATACAAAATCCAGAAAGTTCAATAACATCCTCAGGCACGATCCCGGGCATTTCCGCTGTTTCACCACCTGCTAGAATACAACCGCAGTCTTCCAAGTAGTCGCACATGCCCGCGATCAAGCGTGTGATCAGTGGCTTATCTAGGGCTGAAATACCGATGTAATCCAAGAACATCAATGGATCACCTCCAGTAGTGAGAATGTCATTCACACTCATGGCTACGAGGTCCTTACCTGCAGCCTCTAGCTGATCGTGCTCGAGTAGAAGTTCTAATTTGGTGCCAACACCATCACAGCCTGTGACAATAACGGGCTGCTTGTAATCAGTAAGATCAAAAGCTGCTGCAAATAATCCAAAAGCACCGTAGAGCTGCCGTTGGTTCTGAGTCCTGCGAACATGGGTGCCGATATCGCCGACGAGGGCGGCAGCTTCTCTGGTGTCCACACCTGATTCCTTATAGGTAAGTTTTCCCGACATAAGTGGATGGCCAATGGCCAATGGCTAATGAAGACGCTTTGTAGCAGTATAGTGGAGAGTGGCAATGGTTTATTTCAGCTTCTCATCGAGAACGACTTTTTTGACTAGCCGACATCCATCACCAACACCTTTTCCCACCAGTCCTTGAAGGCATCCACGAACACATCGTGCTCCGGATCTTGCTGATAAACATTATGATCATCAATGGTTTCGAAACTCATCGAGAGTGCATAATCAAAACTCTTGTCCGTGACTGGGCGTTCTGGCGTTTCTGCTGACTGGCCCCAAATCCCCCCTGCGACTTCCTTGATGTTGTACAAATCAGCTAAACCTTTCTCAAATAAATCGCGGTCAGCAGTATTCTTCCTCTCCTCCTTCAGCCAAAAATAAACATGATGTTGCATGGCTTATATCTTTTACCTCAGTGAAGCGTCTGCCAAGCACGAACACTGTTAAATGACATCCGTATATGGATCATAGTGCACCGGATGATCATCGTCATCTTCCGCTATATCGGGCAAGCCCTCACCTGACTGAACGATTTTTTTCTCCGCACGAGAGGGAAACCTCGCCAGCGCGACATGAAATAAAGCATCACCCTCATCGACTTGACCCACGTTAGTGCGCCCGATGAGAATACCCGTCTGGCTGGAGACGACTTCC
The DNA here is from genome assembly GCA_965656385.1 of Oceaniferula sp. Lineage (GTDB taxonomy): Bacteria > Verrucomicrobiota > Verrucomicrobiia > Verrucomicrobiales > Akkermansiaceae > Oceaniferula. Next base: position 10,898 of record CBFHKM010000033.1, on the reverse strand, counting down.
TCTTCGTAGTCGCCGAACGGATCGGCCACAAAACCCAACACATCGCCCTTCTTCACCGCTTTACCAAGAGCAATTAGGGCGGTGAAAATACCCCCAACCTGCGCTCGCTCCCAGTGCCCTTTTTCACATACCACTGCATGCTTGGCACTTTTTTTTGCTGCAGCTGGTCGCTTGGGTAACATGCCCATATGTCTCATCACTGCCTGCACGCCCCTTTTACCAAATCGTATGGATGCCGTATCCAGCCTGAGTGCCTCACCGCTCTCGTATAGAATCACGGGAATTCCTGCCTCGTTGCAGGCCGCCCGAAAGGTCCCTGTTTGAGTTTCTGTGGTAAGCGTGACCGGTGATCCAAAAGCTTGAGCCACCTCCAAAGATGCAGGATCCTCCGCAGTGACACGGACCTGAGGCAGATTGGCCCGATTTACTGCTCCAGTGTGCAAATCCACAACCGCATCGCAAAGTGGCAGCAATTCACTGGTCAGAACATGCGCCAAGCGCCCCCCAAGCGAACCCTTCGGTGATCCCGGAAACAAGCGGTTCAAATCCCGCCGATCCGGCAAGTATCTCGACCTATTTGAAAAAGCTGGAACATTGACAATGGGCACCGCAATCAGCGTCCCTTTAAACCTCTTTCTTAAACTAGGTGAGTTGACTAAACGTCGAATAATTTCTGCCCCATTGATCTCATCACCGTGGATGCAGCCTGTGACCATCAGTGTCGGCCCCGCCGTCTTCCCTCTAATCACCCAGGCACGCATTGTGACCGGCTCATGCGTGGTCAAGACTCCCACAGGGAGACTGATTAGCTTACGCTCCCCTGGCTTAATTATCTGTCCCTGAATTTCGAGTTCCGTCATCGACATGCGAAGTGTGTTCCAATCATCTGACCGTGTCGAAAACAATCACACCCCGACCCAGAATTTACCAAAAGCGATCACTAAGGGCATCGTCAGCAAACTTGCAATCGTCGTTGCCACTACCGCAGTGATCGCAATATCCGTGCGTCCTCCATAGTGGCGAGAAAGCACGATCGGAAACATCCCAGACGGCAAAGCTGCCTGAATCACCAGCACTTGCTTAAGTTCGATACTCAACGGCAAATACTTGGCACACACGAGCATCAGCACGGGAATGAGCGCGAGGCGAGCTAGCACGGCACCAGCACCAAGCTTCCAATCAAACTTCATCTTGCCGATCAAATCATACATCGCTGTGCCGACGAGCAACAAACTCAAAGGTACTGCACAAACTCCCACCTTCGAAAAAAGATCAAGTATCGTGCCTGGCACATACTTCTCGCTGCCCGTTTGCATCATCACAATACCTGCAATGACTGCCAGAATAGGCCCCTTCAAAAACACCCTCCACGATGGCCTTGTCATGCCGGACAACAGCATCAGCAACACCGTCCACACCGCAAACTCAACCCCGAGATTGTGAGTAAACAAAACAGCCATGACGTCATCATTACTTGGGTATAGATATGCCACCAGAGGGATCGCAATGAACCCATAATTTTGCAGGCCAGCCGACACCGCAAAGGTCCTGCGACCACTGCCGACCTTTAAGCCAATCAACGGAGCCAACAAATAAGACAACAATGCTCCAATAACGATAAATCCAAAACCAGCACCTGCCGACGACCACAACACCACAGGGTCGCGCAGCACCTCCGCAACAAGCATCTTATCAAGAATAAGACAGGGGTAAAATACATACACAGCCAGCAGCATCAGAACCCTGTCCATTTTAGGCCGTAACACGCCACACCGCCGCAACAAGCCTCCCAGCAACACCACCAGATAAACAGGAATGGCAGCTTGCAGAACCATGAGACTCTCGTGCATGGACAAATCCTAGACACAGCCAAGCCTGAGACTCAACCTTATCTCTAATAGATGACAAGGCTCCTCCAACATAGAACTTGCTCTACACGAGGGTTTTTTTAGCATTCAGCCCGAATGATTGATACCCACCATCATTTCTGGAAATACAAACCCGCTGACTTTCCATGGGTCACCGAGGACATGAGCGTCTTGCAACAAGACTACGAAATCGACGAGCTTGAACACGAGCTTGAGTTCAGCGGTATTGATCAGGTCATCTCCGTGCAGTCACGCCGAAGCGATCGTGAAAACCACTATCTCTTGGAGCAGGCGAAAAAATCTGACAACCTCGTCGCAGGTATTGTTGGCTGGGCCCCACTTGATCGCGGCGAAATTAGAGTATTTCTCGATCAATACCTCCACGAACCCATGCTCAAAGGTATACGAGAAATCATCACTGGAAGCCCCGAAGAAAGATTCCTCAATAACCCAGACTTCGATCAGGGAATGGCAGAACTTATCCAGCACGACCTCGCCTTTGACCTCTTAGTATCTGAGCAGCAATTACCAGCAGCTATTGCCTTTGCCGATCGACACCCCAATCAGCGCATAGCTCTCAACCACTGCGGATGCCCTCGACTTGACGCCCACTCGTCCTCGGCATCTTGGGCACATTCCATCCGTGAGCTTGCTCGCCGACCACATGTCTACTGTAAAATATCTGGGATGAGCCGCCGGCTTCCTGCCGACACCGGCAGGGCAATCCACAGCCAAATCCTCCGCCCCTATTTTGACACTGTCTGCAACGCCTTTGGCCCGAAACGAATGATGTATGGATCAGATTGGCCGACTTGCAAACTTACCACCACGTATCCCGCATGGCTCAACACCATCGACGACCTCATCTACTCTCTCAGCGAAAACGAGAAGCACGCGATCCACCAGGATACAGCCATCAGATTCTATCAACTCTGATTTCTCCCACTCATATTCGCGCTCAACAGCGAACAACATTTTCAGGCGCCGATTAAGCGTGTTGAGCAATTGCAATAGCGAGCACATCATCATAGGGCAAGCGACCCAACATGCCCCAATCTCTGTGCCCATAAAGCCGAAACCTCATCATCGCAGGGCTGTATATGCCACAAAGAAAGCGCGCCAACCTCTCTGGACTTGATAGCGCAGGACGCTTTTCACCCACCAATAACTGAACACGCTCCAGCTCTTCCAGACTGAGCTCCACCGGTTCAGACACCGGAAGCTTTCTAGAGATTGATTTACCTCGACAAGCACTGCATTGGCCGCAGCGGCCATCTAACACCTCGCCAAAATAACCAACCAGCGAAGCTGCGAGGCACCGACGAGATACTGCCATTTTAAAAACCGCATCAATACGATCAAGGTCATGAGTGCTGTGCTTCTTAAATGCGGCCATCATTTCACCAACGAGATCAGCTAGGTTCGCCGGCTCCTTCTTGACGCGGTAATGAATGAGGCTGTGGCTGAGCTTCAATCTCACCTCACCACCCGCTTCGAGCTCACGCAATACCTTGATCAAGCGATTCATTTTTGCGACATCAGCATCAGCAAGCTCAAGCAGGCTAACTCTTTGCTTTGTGTCCATCAAATCCGCCAGCATGACACGCGTCTTTTTCGGGAAACCGCTCAATATTCTCTGGCGAGCAGCAGCATCCCAACGTAACGGCACGACATGACACCACAACCATGAACCTCCATCAGGAACAATCCATCCATCAGTCTCGAGCCGTGCAAGGAGAACATCCAGCAGCTCCATGGGAACGTCATTTAAAGTACTCAAGTTGTAACGTGACAATATCGCTCGCTTACCTTGAGAAAAAAGATTCTGAAGAATCGACTCCGTGGCCTTACGACCAGGTTGCTTAGCCGTTACCATGCTCCTGAGCGCTTGATGGTCATCACCATTAATGATCATTTGGCAGTGGCTTAATTGGCCATCACGCCCCGCCCTTCCACTCTCCTGAATCCATCCCTCTGGAGATTTTGGTGGATGGTAGTGGATCACACTACGCACATCGGGCATATCGACGCCCATGCCGAAAGCAATCGTCGCGCAGATCACAGGGAACCGGTGACTCAAAAATCCATCTTGAACTTCTGCACGAGCATCTGCCGGCATACCAGCGTGGTAAGCACGTGCATTGATACCGTGTTGGGACAACATCGCCGCCAACTCTTCGACATCACCTCGGCGTGTTGCATAAACAATGGCCGGCACCCTGCCTGCCATTTGAATGGCCGCCAATAAAGCTTGTTGTTTATTTTCATCGGGGCAGACCTCAACTTCAAAAACCAGATTCTTCCTAAAGAAGGACGTCTGCACATGATCTTTTTTGAGAATTTTGAATGCCTTGCGAATACCCCTCGCCGTCTCCTTCGATGCTGTCGCGGTCAGTGTTAATATGACCTTTGGCCTTAACGAACGCACCAGCTTAGGCAGCCTAATGTAAGAGGGCCTGAAACTGTGGCCCCACTCCGAAATACAATGAGCCTCATCGACAGCGACAAGAGCAACCCCACAATGCTTCAGCAGTTGTTGCATGGTCGAATCAGCCAGGCGCTCAGGCGACAAATAGAGCAACTTCAGCTCTCCCGACTCAATACTCGTGAGTGCCTGATCAAACTCTACAGCCGTGGTGGTCGAATCAACCCTGGCACAAGGAACCCCCTTCTTCGCTAAACTTTCTACCTGATCTCGCATCAGCGCTATCAAGGGGGAAACAACAATACTCAGCCCCTCCATGCACATTGCGGGGAGCTGATAGCAGAGTGATTTACCTCCACCTGTTGGCAGCACAGCAAGCGTATTGCGCAAGTCCATGACGCGCTCGATCACTTCAGCCTGGCCCGGTCTGAGTGATTCGTGACCGAAGTAATTTTTCAGCACTTCATCTGTCTGCAGCTCACTCACCTTGCAACCTAGTCAATCATTTCTCCTGCTAGCACGATAGCATGAATCATCGAACTAGCATCTGCTAGACCCTTTCCTGCGATACCGTAAGCGGTGCCATGGTCTGGGCTCGTACGTGGCTTTGGCAGACCCAAAGTAACGTTCACTCCCGTGTCAAAATCGAGCAATTTCAGCGGAATCAAACCCTGATCGTGATACATACAAAGAACAGCATCATACTCCCCGTCTGCGGCAGGACGAAAGATAGTGTCAGCAGGATGAGGACCACTATAGATGGCTTTATCATCGACTTGTTGTAATTTAGCAACAGCAGGCCCAACGATATCTATATCTTCCGATCCGAAGGCTCCATTTTCACCCGCATGAGGATTAAGACCGCAGACAGCAATCCTCGGTGATCGGATGCCACGCTGACGGCAGAAACCTGCCAGCAACTGCCCCACACGCACAATCTCCTGCCCTCGGAGCATACCAGGCACCTCAGCAAGCGCCACGTGAATAGTGACCAGCGCCACCGTAAGATTCTCACCCGTGAGGCACATTGCATGACTCTCACAGCCTAGGCGATCGGCAAAAAACTCAGTCTGACCTGGGAAATGAAACCCAAGCTCATGCAAGCCCTCCTTGCCCACTGGAGCCGTCACCACCGCATCTAGCTGCCCATCTCTCAGCAACTTAGCCGCCTCCTCCAACGCAGCCAGCGCGGCCTTGGCTGTTTCCGCATTTGGCTGGCCGGGCACAGCATTTATTTCCTCACCAATCATTTTATAGTTAAACGCGGAGCTCAGCTGACCCGATGCCAGTGCCGCTGCTGCCACCTCAGGGCCAATACCCGCTTGATCGCCTCGTGTGATGCCAATTGTCGCCTTGCCCTGCTCACTCATGATGTTGCTGCATCATTCTACGGGATAGTGATAAGATCAACGAGAATAAGAGAAGGGTTGCAAGTCTGAGGGTGACGCGCCTATAATTTAACTATCAATCATGGCCACACAAGGCACCAACCCATCAAAACCCAAAGCCTCCCAAGTCAAAAAAGACTATGCGGGCATCATGCCCAAAAAAGGCTGGCCACGGAGGAACTACCACTTCCTTCGCCACCGCTTGTTGCCTCAGGTTTTTCAAAAACGCAATGGCTCCAGCCGAGAGCCTATTCCTCACCCACCCAAAGCTGGGAAAATTCGCATCACCTGGATTGGACATGCTTCATTTCTCGTTCAGTTCCCCGACCACTCCGTCATCATAGATCCCAACTGGGCAAATTGGCACGGAGTCGTCAAACGGCAGAGAGCCCCCGGCCTGGGACTTGAGCTAATGCCGTTGGTGGATCTGGTGATGGTAACCCATGCACACTTTGACCACCTGCACAAAAAGAGCCTCAAAATCCTCGAATCTCACGAGGGCATCGTCGTGCCGACTGGCAGCGGTGAACTCGTTAAAAAACTCGGCTTTCATAGCGTGCATGAAATGTCTGTATGGGACGAACTCACTTTTGATGACCTTACCGTGACGCACACACCAAGCCATCACTGGGGCGCACGCTACCTTCATGATACTCACCGAGATTACGGCGGCTACATGGTCTCCTCAGGAGTCTGTAAAGTCTTCCACTGTGGTGACAGCGCTTATTTTGATGGCTTCAAAGAAATTGGCAAACATCACACGCCCGATGTCGCCCTCATGCCCATTGGTGCTTACGACGCTCCGAGCGGTCGGGACGTGCATATGAACCCAGAGGAAGCCGTACGAGCCTTTATCGAGATGGAAGCTGGCATCCTCATCCCCATGCATTACGGCACCTTCCCACTGGGTAACGAACCTTACCACGAACCTATCGAACGCTTGGTATCTGAAGCAGAGCGCCTTGGCGTAGCCGATCGCATACTCGTGCTTGAGGAGGGTGTAGGCGTGGAAGTTGAATGCCTGGCTGAAACCAAAAACTAGGGAAGTCGCAGCCCGCATAAGTGATGTCTGCCTCCCCCCTATTTCATTCTGTTCTCAGCAATTCCCGTCTTGCAGTTTTATTTTATTTAAGTAATCTTAAACACCTTCCCTTCCAAGCCCATCGCCCGGGCTCATGTTTGGCATGAGATCACGCAGACAACCAATCGCCAGCCGAGAGAGACGGACACGCACCCGCAACAGCAGGCGCAGTGGACGCCCAACATTGCGGCAAGCATTCAACGATGCCAACCTTCGCGCCAAGCAGCGTGCAAATCGGCGCATGGGTAGACGCCACGGCTTGACCTCCATGCAAGCCGCCATTGCTGGAACTGCTGACGACGGAATAATTCATCTCAATATCGGACAGCGAATGCTCCGGTGGATGGTAGCTTTGATGTTATTGCCCTTTTGCGCCATCACCACACGTGCCTTACTCAATGTTGGGGCATCACAGGATCAGGGTGCCTTTTGGAGAAGCTTGGTGACCTCTGAGCACTTCCTCTATTTCGCCATTGGGTGCGTATTAATGATGGGCTGGTTTTTTACAGGTCTACTTGAACGCCTATTTCTTTACTTTTATGTTCTTGGCCACGAACTCACCCACGCTTTATTCGTCTACGCGTGCGGTGGCAAAGTCGGAGGTATTCATGTGACCGCCGATGGCGGATACGTCATGACCAATAAGAGCAACGCACTGATTGCTCTCTCCCCATACTTCGTGCCCTTTTGGTCAGTGGTCATTCTGGGCATCTCAACCGTGATCGGATTATTTTATCAAATTCCTCATCATGATCATGCTCTCTACTTCCTAGTAGGCTTCAGCTGGTCCTTCCACCTGTTATGGACACTGTGGATGATACCAAGAGATCAACCTGACCTCAAAGAAAACGGAGTCTTCTTTTCGCTGGTTGTCATTTACCTCGCCAACGTGATCGTCATCTCCATCCTGCTGTGCCTTGCATTAGAGAATTTATCGTGGGGCCATTGGTCCAGTGAGTTTTATAATTCATGGGATCACCTGATAAATTTTATACGCAAACTTGATATTTCAGGTGTCTAAATCGCCAATATAAGAAGAATATCAAAAAAGTGTTACTTTTTAGTTGCGCTTTTCCAAAAACTTTGTAACTTAGATACATCGCTCAGCAATGGGCGACATTTGGGGGGGAACAGCTCCGTCAGCAAAGTCTTCGGACAGCGTTGACGGGGCTGTCATTTTTTAAGGCTATGCGTGGAGCATAACGCTGAAACGTTAGTCGTATATTACACCTACACTGCACCAGCACCACAAGAGGTTCACAGCTGAATACGACTCTGACTTAGCAATTGAGATAGAGCACCTCAACTTAGCCTATTAGACAAAACCATTGTCATCCTCGGGAACCGGAGGAATCAAATCATCACGGAGCAGCAGGCGCTCGACAGACAAGTCATCTAATAGGCTCTCAGATGTCTGCTGAATGACGGCTGCATAAGGTGTAATGCGATCCACTTCAGCAATGGCCGCATGCACCATCGATGAAATAATATCCCCATCAAATTTATCGCGCTCAAAAATATTCGTGATCCGAAACATTAATTGCTCACGATCTAAATCAAACTCCAAGCTTCCTAAAGTCAGCTTTTTATTTGCTCTAGCCAGCAGCTCAAGGATCAGCGGCTCATGTTCCATCTCAACACTCAAAGGAGCCTCACCAACGATCGATAGAGCATTGATTTGAGGAAACGCCTGCGCATGCAAGTGCACCTGAGTGTGATAGGCCTCGAATACCGTTCGAATAACATCCTTGCCTTCGAGATGTTCAAACTGCCAGCCTTGCTGGCCAAAAGCATCCATTACGGACTGTATCTGAATTGATGTGGGGCGCATACGTAGCGGTATTAGTTCCTGCTTGTCAGCTATTAGTCAATGCCCTTACTACTTTTTTCATTCATCTCATGATGTTAGCTTACTCCTCCTGCTTTTGCTTCAGCTGCTTGATCTGATCGCGCAAGTGGGCGGCACGCTCAAACTCGAGCTTCGCCGCGGCTTCTCGCATCTCCTCCTCCAACTCTGATATGACATTGAGTGCATTGTAATCAGCTTCGTCATTGGCAACGAGACCCTGATTCAGATCATCAGCCGCTTCCTTATTCGATTGGTTTTGGCTGAGGCTTTCCTGAACGGCACGAACCACACTCTGTGGAGTGATTCCATGTTTCTCATTGTGCTCAATTTGTCGCGCTCGCCGATACTCGGTGATATTAATAAGCGCTTGTATTGAATCCGTCACCTCATCACAGAACAACACACACTCACCGTCTGCGTGGCGAGCCGCGCGTCCCGCCGTCTGAATAAGTGCTGTTTCGTTGCGGAGGAAGCCTTCCTTGTCCGCATCAAGAATACAGACCAATGAAACCTCGGGAAGGTCTAGCCCTTCCCGAAGTAAATTAATACCGACAAGCACATCAATCTCAGCCGCCCTCAGCGAGCGAAGGATTTCCACCCGCTCAATAGCCCCAACGTCAGCATGGATATATCGCACTCTCAAGCCGGTCTCCTGTAGGTATTCAGCCAAATCCTCAGCTGTTTTTTTAGTCAAGGTAGTAACCAGCACACGCTCATTTCGCTCTACCCGCTCGCGGCACATATCAATTGTCTCATCGATCTGACCATTAAGGGGTTTGAGTGTGAGGACTGGGTCAAGAAGGCCGGTTGGCCGAATGATCTGCTCTACCACCAAATTCGTTCCAGCTGCGCTGACATCAAAGTCTGATACATCCTCATCTGCACCACTGGGTGTAATAGTTTTACGTATTTTTTTCAATGCCTGTGCCGCAGATAACTCTCCACGTTTCCAAGGGATATACTTTTTATTATCAGGGCGAGAGTTGATAAATTCAAATGGACCAGGTGTTGCTGAAACATAGACACGGCCATTTGTCATCTCCATAAATTCAGCAAATTTCAGCGGGCGGTTATCGAGAGCACTAGGAAGCCTAAAACCATGCTCTACCAGGGTTGTTTTGCGGCTCTTATCACCCTCATACATTCCCCCAACTTGCGGTACACTGACATGACTCTCGTCCATCAAAAGCAAGTAATCATCGGGAAAGAAGTCGAGTAAAGTGTAGGGTCTGGCTCCCGGCTCACGCCCCGTGAGATGACGGGAGTAGTTCTCAATCCCTTGGCAAAAACCCATTTCTTGCATCATCTCGATATCGAAATCGGTGCGCATGCGAATTCTTTGTGCTTCGATAAGCTTCCCCTTTTCTTCGAACCAGCTTACCCGCTCCGCACACTCTTGCTTGATGGCATGCACCGCTTTATTGAGCTTGTCTTTCTCTGTGACAAACTGCTTGGCAGGGAAAAAGGTATGACTATCTAGGGTATCCACTCGATTACCAGTTAGCACATCAATTTCTGAGATCCGTTCAACCTCATCGCCGAAGAACTCGACCCGAATTGCCGTGTGCTCAAGATAGGCAGGGTGCACCTCAACGACATCTCCACGGACTCGAAACTGGCCACGAGAAAATGCAATATCATTGCGCTCAAACATCAGGCTAACGAGTCCAGCTAGAAATTCTTCACGATCCAGTTCGTCACCCGCTTTCACCGGAATCATCATATTTTGATAGTCCTCTGGTGAGCCCAGGCCGTAGATACATGACACCGAAGCCACCACAATGACATCATCACGAGTGATTAATGAGCCCATCGTGCTTAATCTCAAACGCTCAATCTCATCATTTACCGAGCTATCCTTCTCAATGTAAGTATCCGAGCGAGGAATATAAGCTTCTGGTTGATAGTAATCAAAGTAAGAGACAAAATATTCAACCGCATTGTCCGGAAAAAAATTCTTTAACTCAGAGTATAGTTGAGCTGCCAGAGTCTTATTATGGCTCATCACCAGCGTTGGCTTGCCCGTGCGCTCAATCACATTTGCCATGGTAAACGTCTTACCAGATCCCGTGACACCTAATAGCGTCTGATGCCTATTACCGGCCTCGACTGACTTCACCAGCTTATCAATGGCAGGCGCCTGATCTCCAGATGGTTGGTAATCGCTATGAAGGGTAAATGGCAAGAGTCTTGTAGGTGGTAAATGTTATCCATCCATTAGCACAGGATTCCTTATTGAACAAATGCCGATATCGACCCACAAACAATGTGTGACCACCAAGGAGAA
>CBFHKM010000032.1:10886-17496 GCA_965656385.1 Oceaniferula sp. | reverse complement strand
CTGATCTGGCTCACGGGAAAGACACTAGGCTACCTTCAGCCTGTCCTGGTCCCACTCGCGGTCGCCGGCATTGTTGCCTATTTGCTCGACCCTATTGTTACGTGGCTTCAAACAAGGGGTTTATCTCGACTTAAAGCCGTCATTGGTGTTTTCGCTTCCTTTGTCATTCTGCTCACAGTGCTTGGCTTTTTGATTGTTCCCCCTATCGCAAAGCAGGTCTCGGACGCCTTCCACGACAAGGAGGAGATTGCTCGCAAAGCCACGACAGCCATGACCGGGGTGAAAAATGCGCCATGGCTGAAGCCCCTCATCAACTACGCCTCTGAGAAAGTGAATCCCGAGACGGGAGCGACTCATGTCGAACCAGAGGGCATATCTACAGCGGCTACAGAGAGCTCTGAAAATAGAGATATCTACAGCAAACCAGATTACCAATATCGATGGCAGTTTTTAATCTCCAAGTATGCCACTCAAATTGCCAAGACCATCACCGATTGGTTCAGCGAAGGCTCATCCAAAATATTCGGCATACTCGGTCTCACCATCGGCTTTGTGATGGCCCCCATATACCTTTATTATTTCCTCAAGGAAAGCTCTAGCATCAAAGCACATTGGCATGAATATGTCCCCTTGAAGGCATCGCGATTCAAGAGCGAAGTGGTTGACTCCTTACAAGAAATCAACGGCTACCTGATCTCATTTTTCCGTGGCCAAATGTTAGTCGCCTTTATCGATGGCATCCTTGTCGGTATTGCCCTATGGGTTTTCGGCTTGCCCTACGCACTCGTGATTGGCCTGTTCATGGCGGTGCTTGGCGTCATCCCATATATCGGAAATATTATTTGTCTGATACCGGCATGCCTCATCGCTTTTGTTCATTTTGGCCATGTCGACAACCAGAACTTTTTGGGCACTAGCCCGTGGGCATATGTAATGGCCGTGATCGCCATCTTCCTCATTGTGCAGCAAATCAACTCCTTGGTAACGGCTCCAAAAATCGTTGGTGACTCGGTAGGACTTCACCCCATGACTGTCATTTTCTCGATGTTGTTTTGGTCACTTTTACTCGGTGGCTTTATCGGAGCTCTCTTGGCTGTTCCCATGACCGCAGCCATCAAGGTGTTATTTAGACGTTACATATGGGAGCGCAAAATACTGGAGGAACCAAGCCCTGCGATCAATCAAGATCCTGAAGCTAAAAGTAATGCGTAAAATTTCATTGGAAGAAATGTCCTAATCAACACTCTCATCCTTAAAAGTCGTCGCTACCTCAAGTCTCTATTATCTAATAATGAAATCTATCTATTCCCTGCTACTAGTTCTTTTCATAAGCTGTGGGCAACTTCACTCTCAAATCGAGCCATTCAACCTGGGTGACGGCGACGGCACAGAGAACCACACCACGGTCTCTGTCACCGCTAATGTTGAGCAAGCAGCTGCAGGTGAGAGCTTCACGATTGCCATTCAACTTGAGCACGCAGACGGATGGCACGCTTACTACCAAAACCCAGGGGGCCCCGGCCTCCCCTTGGAGTTTGATTGGCAGCTCCCTGCTGGCTATCAGCTCACCAAGTTGCATTGGCCCACTCCAGAGCTCTACCAAAGTGGGGACACGACATTTTACGTCTACCATGGGCGATACACTTTTCTGGCTGAGATTTCCGTCCCTTCGTCGGCCAAATCTGAGGACCCAGCACAAATCGTCGTCACACCAACGTGGCAACTCTGCAACGACCAAGGCTGTGCGCCACCCACATCACAGGAGCTAAGCATTGAGGTCCCCATCGGCAAATCAGAAATACTCTCCACAGAAGATGAGAACCTCTTTCACTCAGCTCGTCTGAGACTTCCAGAAACTAATCTGGCATGGAATGTAGAGGCCAAAATTAAAGCTGCGAACCTCATACTCACCATCAGCAGCTCTGACGGAAGTGTCACTATCGTCGATTCCATTTACTATATCGACAACGCAGGTATTACGGACTCGAGTAAAGCTCAAGTCGTCAACGACAGGGGTGACGCCTATGTTCTGAAAATCCCACTGACTTCTGACGCCAAAACAGGCAATCAAATAGATGGCATCCTCGTTTTTGACGGCAAAGACGCGGTAGCAATGAGCGCTCCTCTCTTAGCTTCTGCGGACACAGCCACAGCACTGGCTAATACTTCCGATGCTGCGGCTAATGCCTCAGCAACTGCTGCCACGACAGCGACCCACGGCCCCACCAACGCAGCCCCCACCGCAGCTGAAATTGAGGCAGCCGCAGAGCTGTATAATGCCGAGCAAAAAATCGACTTCGTCTTACTTGATGGCACCAAGGAAAAGGCTCACAATTTACTCACTGCTCTCGGTTTTATTTTTATCGGCGGGCTACTTCTCAATCTCATGCCCTGTGTGTTCCCCGTGCTTGGAATCAAGGTGATGGGTTTTGCACAACAGGCAGGCTCCGAGCCACAAAAAATAAAAATACACGGCCTAGTGTTCATGTCCGGTGTAGTCGTCTCCATGTGGATTCTTGCTGGCATCATTTACGTTCTCATTTTTAGCTTTGGTCAAGATGTGAACTGGGGCGAGCAATTAACCAGCCCGATCTTTTTGGCGGCAATTATCATGCTACTTTATTTATTCGGTCTGAACATGGCTGGCGTTTTTGAAATAGGCACTTCCCTCACTGGTGCTGGTGGCGAGCTCCAAGCCAAGAAAGGATATTCCGGATCATTCTTCTCGGGCGTATTAACTACCCTCATTGCCACGCCCTGCAGCGGACCTTTCCTCGGCTCAGTGATGGGCTTCACACTGAAGCAGCCGCCTCTTCAGGGCATGATCATCTTTACCATCTTCGCCCTTGGCATCTCATCCCCCTACGTGATCCTCGCCTTTTTTCCGAAACTCATCAATAAGCTCCCCAAGCCAGGAGCTTGGATGGTTACCTTCAAGCAATTGATGGCATTCGCCCTGTTTGCAACAGCGGCTTATTTTTTCCGCAGCTTTGCCAAAATTACAGGCACAGGAGGCGCATCATGGCTTTTAATGGCTGCTGTCGTGATAGGCCTTGCGGTCTGGGCATACGGTCGATTTGGCACCCCTTATACTCCCAAGTTCAAAAGGATAGTATGGGGAACAGGCTTTCCAGTTCTGGTGGCAGCCGGTGCATTTATCATGACCAAGTCAGCGACTGAGCAGAGAGCTCCTGCGACACCACTAACAGGATCATCATGGTATCCAGGTGTCGTTGAAATAAACCGATCCAAAGGGCGTATCGTGTGGGTCGATTACACTGCAGATTGGTGACTACTCTGCCAACAAAATGAGAACCGTGTGTTCTCATCCGATCGTGTAAATGCATTACTAACAAAATACAATGTCTTGGTTGTCACAGCTGACGGCACCGACGGCGACCCCATTATTCAAAGGGATATGAATCGAGCCGACCGCAAGTCGCTCCCTACGAACTTGATCTATCCGGCAGATCTCAACCAGCCTGCTATTATGCTGCCTGAGTATCTCACACCTGAGATTGTCATTAAGGCTATCGAATCCGCGGCGAACAATTAGCAAGTGCATCAAACATACACAATTTCCGTGCGTTGTTGGGTCACTGTGCATAGCCTAGAGCTATGAATAGCGATTCACCCTCGATTCCCAAGTTGGTTCAGGATGACTGCTGGCTTGAGCCATACGCGGAGCATATTTCCTGGCGTATGCAGAAGTTCAAGGAGCAGCTAGCCAGCATCGAGAATGAATCAGGCAGTATAGAAGAATACGCTCAAATTCACAAGCAGCTCGGCATTCACCACGATACGGGTAAAGATAGATGGTTAATTAGAGAGTGGGCGCCTGAAGCTCACTACGTGTCAATCATCGGTGATTTCAATGATTGGGATGCTGGCAAAAACCCCCTTGTTAAGGGCGCACATGGTATCTGGGAAGTCGCTCTCAGCGGCAAATCTTTGAAACATGGCGATGCTGTCAAGCTGCACATATACGGTGCTGACGGCTCCGCACGAGACCGCATACCCGCCACAATTCATCGCTGTATCCAAGACGAGGAAACGCATGATTACGCAGGGCAAGTTTGGCTACCTGAATCAGATTACAGCTGGCAGTATGACTTTGATCCCTCCTCACTGGGCGCACCCCTGATTTATGAGGCTCACGTCGGCATGTCAGGCGAGGAGCCTCGTCTCCACAGCTACCGTGAATTTGCCGACGAGGTGTTACCGCGTATTAAGAAACTTGGATACAATACCATTCAGCTCATGGCTGTGCAGGAACACCCCTATTATGGATCTTTTGGCTACCATGTGTCTTCATTTTTTGCCTCTTGCTCACGTTTCGGAACCCCTGAGGATTTAAAGTATCTTGTCGACAAAGCACACGGAGCAGGCATCGCCGTCTTGCTCGATATCGTGCACTCTCATGCCGTTAAAAATCTCGCCGAAGGACTCAATGAATTTGATGGCACGGATCATCAATACTTCCATGCAGGCATCAAAGGCGATCAACCTCAATGGGACTCAAAATGCTTTGACTACAGTAAGGACGAGGTTCGCCGATTTCTCTTATCGAATGTTCGCTACTGGCTGGAGGAGTTCCGCTTTGATGGCTTCCGCTTCGACGGCATCACCTCGATGCTCTATGATCATCATGGATCCACATCCTTTGATCACTACGACAAATACTTTCTCGATGGCCCCGATGAAGACGCCATTCTTTATCTTGCTCTCGCCACCACCCTCTGCAACCGCTTGCGGCCGGGAGCCATCCTTGTGGCTGAGGATATGAGCGGCATGCCTGGCTTGTGTCGACCAATATCCGAGGGTGGCATTGGCTTCACTCATCGACTGGCAATGGGGATTCCTGATTACTGGATTAAGCTTCTCAAACACAAAAAAGACGAAGAGTGGAACCCTGAAGAGATGTGGGGAGTCATGACCAACCGACGATATGGAGAAGCCAATATTTCCTATGCCGAAAGCCATGATCAGGCACTAGTCGGGGATAAAACCATCGCATTCCGGCTGATGGACAAAGACATGTATTGGCACATGGGCATCGACGATGATAACGAGTCCATCAACCGCGGCATCGCTCTGCATAAGATGATACGTCTCTTTACCTTAATTTCGGGTGGTGAAGGTTGGCTCAACTTTATGGGTAATGAATTTGGGCACCCAGAATGGCTCGACTTCCCCCGTGAAGGCAACGATTGGTCCTATCATTATTGCCGTCGCCAGTGGTCGCTTGTCGACAATACCGACCTTCGCTACCGGCACCTCAACGCATTTGACCAAAGCATGATAACACTTGCCAATAGTCACGATCTCTTAGCCTGCGACCCAGCACAGCAATTGCAAGTTCACAACGATGATCAGACACTGGTGGCAGAGCGTGGCAACGTCATCTTCCTGTTTAACTTCAATCCCACTCAGTCATTTACAAACTACGAGGTAAAGCTTGGCCGCCAAGGTCACTACAAAATTATTCTCAATAGCGATTCTGCCAAAAACGGCGGATTTAATCGAGTGGACGAGTCTTTGAGCTACAAGACAGACAAGCACGGCAAACTAAGCCTCTATCTGCCAAATCGCTGTTGCTTGGCACTAGTGGACCAATAGGCTTTTTATTTGAGCTTTTTATTTGGGGCTTTCACCATTGCCAAAACCGAAGTTACGAGCTACAGCCACTCCCATGGCAACTGAAACATCTTTGATTCTTTTTAAACCCGACGCGATTGAAAACAACATCGTCGGCACTGTGCTAGCTCGTTTCCAAAGCGAGGGCTTCGTTATTCGTGGTATCAAAATGATGCAACTCGATGACGCTATTCTCAAAGAGCACTATTCTCACGTGGCTGATAAGCCATTTTTTCCTGAGATTACTGCTTTTATGAGCCGCACCCCCGTCATAGCCCTTGCCCTCGAAGGTAACGACGTAATCAACAGAGTTCGCAACTTACTTGGACCAACCAACTCAAATGAGGCCCCTGAAGGCACGATCCGTGGCGATTTCGGAGCAGACATGATGGTCAATGTATGCCACGCATCTGATGGCCCTGAGGCCGCGGCGTCTGAGATTGCCCGATTCTTCAACGAAAACGAGTTGTTCTCATACTAAATTCAGGAAATTTACTTTCTACACAAGCCTGCCGAGAATATCGGCAGGCTTTTTTTTGCTAGCTAATCTAGCTCTCTCTTGATGTCGATATTCTTAGTGGTTGGCTCTTGATTATTTGTTGAGTCGCATCTAGTTTACTGCGCGTTGTTACAAACAATCAATTTTATGAGTTCATCCACATGCTCCCTCTGTCGTTTTTGGCAGTCATCCATCGGGAAAAAAGTCGTTGTAGCCCTCACAGGCGCCTATCTTGTTTTTTTCCTGGCAGGTCACTTGGCTGGCAACATGCTTATTTATCAAAGTTCTGAAGCATTCAACCACTACGCTGAATTTCTTCATACGATGCTGCACGGCTGGGGTATATGGATATTCCGCATTATTATGCTTGTGGCTCTTGGTTTGCATATACTTGCCACCATCCAACTAACTTCTGCTAACCGTGCGGCACGCCCCAGCCGCTATCAAGTCGATGCCACCATGGTTGCCCCCCGT
>CBFHKM010000032.1:8088-10787 GCA_965656385.1 Oceaniferula sp. | reverse complement strand
CACCGACTTGCTGAAGTATCGAGCAACATCATCGATCAGTGCACAGCTCAGGGTGTTCCTTTTGCACGCGAGTATGGTGGCCTGCTTGATAACCGCTCCTTCGGTGGCGCTCAAGTATCACGCACGTTCTACGCACGAGGCCAGACAGGCCAGCAGCTGCTCATTGGTTGCTACCAAGCTCTTCAAAAAGAAATCTCTAAAGGTGGAGTTGAAATGCACACCCGCACTGAGATGATGGATGTCGTTCTTGTCGACGGCCACGCCAAGGGAATAGTGGTGCGCAATCTCGTCACTGGTGAAATCTCATCTCATGCAGCAGACGCCGTATGCCTAGCAACCGGCGGTTACGGCAATGTGTTCTACTTGTCGACTAACGCAATGGGGTGCAACGTCACCGCAGCATTCAAAGCATACAAGCGTGGCGCATACATTGCGAATCCCTGCTACACTCAGATTCACCCCACCTGCATCCCCGTCAGCGGCGACTACCAGTCCAAGCTCACATTGATGTCGGAATCACTCCGAAATGATGGTCGCATCTGGGTTCCCGTATCAAAAGATGATGCAGAGGCTATTCGCGACGGAAGCAAAAAACCTGAGGATATTGCCGAAGAAGACCGTGATTACTACCTTGAGCGTAAGTACCCATCATTCGGAAACCTTGCTCCTCGTGATATTTCTTCACGTGCAGCGAAGGAAGTTTGTGACGAAGGTCGTGGCGTAGCATCAACTGGCCTTGGAGTTTATCTCGATTTTAAAGACGCGATCGAGCGCCTTGGCGAAGATGTTATTCGTGCCCGCTACGGCAACCTATTCCAAATGTATGAGAAAATCTCGGGCGACAACCCTTACCAAACACCCATGCAGATATTCCCAGCGGTGCACTACACAATGGGCGGCCTATGGGTGGACTATAACTTGCAAACAACCATTCCTGGGCTTCACTGTCTTGGGGAAGCAAATTTCTCCGACCACGGAGCGAATAGACTCGGAGCCTCGGCCCTCATGCAAGGTCTTGCTGACGGATATTTCGTAATCCCCACCACCATCGCCAATTATCTTGCGACTCAAAAGCCAGGCACAATCAACACAGAAATGGATGAGTTCACCCAGGCCGAAACCGCTGTCAAAGAACGCATCGACCAACTCGTCAACATCAACGGGACACGCACCGTAGATAGCTTCCACAAGGAGCTCGGACTATTAGTTTGGGAAGAGTGTGGTATGGGGCGCAGCAAGGAAGGCCTTGAGAAGGCACTTAAACGCATACCAGAGATCCGCGAAGAGTTCTGGAGCAATGCACGCATTCCGGGAGACGCCAACGGTATCAATACTGAGCTCGAAAAAGCCGGTCGAGTAGCTGATTTTCTGGAGTTTGCCGAGGTGATGTGCACCGATGCTCTGAATCGCGAGGAGTCCTGTGGTGGCCACTTCCGTCTCGAATATCAGTTCACTGAAGATTCCCCCGAAGTGAAGGAAGGCAAAACACAACCTGGCGAGGCTCTTCGCCGTGATGATGAATACGCCTACGTGGCTGCATGGGAATTCAAAGGAGTCGGAACACCACCTGCTCTTCACAAAGAGGAACTAGAATTTGAAAATGTTCACCTTGCCATTCGAAGCTACGCCTAGAGCCCTACCCTTTTTCTTTCCACCATCATTCTTCAATCTGAAATTATTTCCCGATGAACTTAACACTCAAAGTATGGCGTCAAAAAAACGTTCAAGACGACGGCCTCATTGAAACCTATCAGGCAAAAGACATCCCTATCGAAGCTTCCTTCCTAGAGATGCTCGACATCGTTAACCAACGGATCATCATCGATGGAGGTGAGCCAATTCACTTTGACTACGATTGCCGCGAAGGCATTTGCGGCCAATGCTCGCTCACCATTAACGGTATTCCCCACTCCAAGGAGCGTGGCGTCACTGCCTGCCAGCTCCACATGCGTAAATTCAAAGATGGCGATACCATTTGGATCGAGCCATTCAGAGCAAAAGCATTTCCTTTACAGCGTGACCTCATGGTAGATCGCTCAGCTTTTGACCGTATTATTGCGGCTGGTGGCTTCATTGACATCCGCACCGGATCTGCCCAAGATGCAAACAACCTACCAGTGGCCAAAACTCGTGCAGATGCCGCAATGGACGCCGCTGCCTGTATTGGCTGTGGTGCCTGTGTTGCCGCATGCAAGAACGCGAGTGCTATGCTCTTTGTTTCCGCTAAGGCCGCCCACCTCAACCTCCTGCCCCAAGGAGCACCTGAAAAAGATAAGCGCGTGCTGGGCATGGTTCGCCAAATGGACGCCGAAGGTTTTGGAAATTGCACAAACCTCTACGAGTGCGAGGCTGTATGCCCGAAGGAAATCAGCACCGAAAACATTGCTCGCTTGAATCGCGACTACGCCGTGGCCTTGGCAAAAGAAGCTACCGTCTAGTGGGTTAGCTTTGCTTGATACGCTATATGACTTGCTGGAGCGATTCATGTTGAGCCCCCATTGCTCGAGCCCCCATTGCTACCATTGCTCGAGCCACCATTGCTTGGGCGCTCTTTTGCTCGTAGGACGCTAGTGCCATGCTCCCACTTGTTCCTGTTCGTCGGCCACCACGCATGAGGATGCCGATTAGGTGCTTATTTAGCCATTTCGCTTGAATTTCCCTCGAGTCTATGCGATCTCCCCGCCCCATGGCCGACAAGT
>CBFHKM010000032.1:6053-7991 GCA_965656385.1 Oceaniferula sp. | reverse complement strand
GCCGATTAGGTGCTTATTTAGCCATTTCGCTTGAATTTCCCTCGAGTCTATGCGATCTCCCCGCCCCATGGCCGACAAGTCCTTCCAGTCTCTACCCGGGTTTCGCGACTTTACTCCGCGCGACTGTGCGGTTCGCAACTACCTGTTCTCAGTGTGGAGAGATGTCGCTCATCGTTATGGGTTCAGCGAATACGAAGCGCCTATTGTAGAATCTACCGAGCTCTACCTTAAAAAAACGGGAGGTGAGCTGGCAACCCAGCTATTCCGATTTGAAGACCAAGGTGGCAGAGACATCACCCTACGACCAGAACTCACAGCATCGCTAGCCCGTATTGTAGGAGCAAATCAGCGAGACTTCCCCAAACCTCTCAAATGGTTCGAAATCGGCCCCTGCTTCCGCTATGAAAAGCCTCAAAAAGGCCGAGGCCGTGAATTCATTCAGTTCAATGCTGACATCATAGGAGAATCATCAGCAGGTGCGGATGCTGAGCTCATTGCGCTAGCTATTGATACGATGCTATCACTAGGGTTTAGGTCAGGCGACTTCGTCATCAGGGCCTCTGACCGCGAAAGCTGGCTCACATTCTGTAGCGAACACAACATCAGCAACCCCTCTGAGTTTTTACCCCTTGTCGACCGCCTCGAAAAACTCAAGCCCGAGGTGCTCGAGGAGCAACTTGCTCATTTCAGCGTCACGCGTCAGCAGGTTGACGACTTCATTAACAACCCAGAGAATGCTTCAACAGCGTTCAAGGAAATCAGAGAAAACCTCACTGCACGAGGCCTAGGCGAGTATCTGGAGCTCGATTTGACGATTGTGCGTGGATTAGCCTATTACACAGGTGCTGTTTTCGAGATATTTGATACCCAAAAATCTATGCGCGCTGTCGCTGGAGGTGGTCGTTACGACGGCTTACTTTCAACCTTATCCAATGGCGCCGCTGATTTGCCAGCTACGGGCTTCGCTATGGGCGACATGGTGATTCAGAACTTCATCGAGTCCACACCGAATGCACAGCTAGAGATGGAGGCATGGATGGCCCGCAACCCAGCGTGTGAGCTGTATTTGATTGTCGCTGACGAAAGCAAGCGTAACGACGCCCTTGGAGTAATTTCTCAACTGCGCAGCGGTGGTATCTCCGTCGATTATCCCATGAACCAGCTGGGCGTCGGAAAACAATTCAAAAAGGCGCAACAATCCGGTGCCCGCTTCGCACTTGTTGTGGGATCAGAATTCCCAGAAATGCAGCTCAAAAACCTGTCTTCGCGCAGCGAGCAATCAATCAATCACACCACCGACCTCAGCGAAGTCATTCAAGCTCATCTTGATGCCCCTGACGGCCCACTTATCGCATAGCGACCCCATTTATTTAAATCTGATTACTTTCAACTATTATGAGAACTCACACCTGCAACGAACTTCATCATTCCAGCATCGGCGAAACAGCAACTTTGATCGGCTGGGTTAACTCTAACCGTGACCACGGTGGCGTTGCCTTCATCGACCTACGCGACCGCGAGGGCATGACCCAATGCGTGTTCCGCCCTGAAGAGAACGCTCAAGCAGCAGAGCTTGCTAAGTCACTGCGCAGTGAAGACGTCATCCAGGTAACTGGAAAAGTCGAAGAGCGCCCTGTTATTGAAGGTGTTTCTACAGTCAATCCAGACATGGCAACTGGCAGCATCGAGATTTCCGCCAGTCAACTCACGATTATCAACAAATCAGAGGTGCTACCCTTCCAGCTAGACAAAGAGCTCTCCAATGAGGACTTGCGGATGAAATACCGTTTCCTCGACCTGCGTCGTGAGCGCATGACCAACAACCTGCGCCAACGCCATCGCATCACCCAGGCCAGCCGCAACTTCCTCGACGCAGACGGATTTTGCGAGGTTGAGACCCCGATTCTTTCCAAATCAACACCTGAGGGTGCACGTGAT
>CBFHKM010000032.1:2847-5955 GCA_965656385.1 Oceaniferula sp. | reverse complement strand
CTTATTAGGCAAAGTATTTAAAGACACACTGGATGTGGCTATTCCGAAATCATTCGACCGTATCACCCACGAAGATGCCATGAATACCTATGGCTCCGACAAACCAGACCGTCGCTTCGGCTACCACCTCACCGAGCTCTCAGATGAGCTCAAGGACTGCGAATTCCGCGTCTTCTCGGGTGCGATCGCCAACGGCGGAGTCGTCAAAGCCATCAACGCCAAAGGTTTTGCAAATGCCTCCCAAGGACAAATTGAAAAGCTCACCCAAACTGCTATCGAAGCAGGCTCCAAAGGTCTCGCCTACATTCAAGCACGGGACGAAGACCGCTCCACCTGGCGCTCCCCCTTCGTCAAGCGCATGACCGATGCCGAAGTCGAAGCTCTGCGGGAAAAACTCAACATCGAACCAGGCGACCTCATTCTCTTCGGTGCCGGTGACTGGGAAACCGTCTGTGAAGTCCTCGGGCGTATACGTCTTTGCTGTGCTGAGCTCCAAAACATTCTCGAAGGTAATGATGAACTCAATTTCCTTTGGGTCACTGAATTCCCTCTACTTGGATACGACGACGAAGAGGGCAAATGGAATGCTGTGCACCACCCCTTCACCCGCCCAATCCCTGAGGACGTGCCCAAACTCATCGAAGCCACCACTGCTGAGCTTGAAGATGAAAGCCAGCGCTACGCTGGTCTTCGTGCCCAAGCATACGATGTCGTGCTTAACGGTTACGAACTCGGTGGCGGGTCTATCAGGATACACGAGGCTGATCTCCAGTCTGCTATGTTCACAGCTCTGGGAGTCACCGAGGAAGAGAAGGAAAGCATGTTCGGTCATATTCTCGACGCCTTCAAATTCGGCGCGCCACCCCATGGTGGTATTGCCCTCGGCCTTGACCGTCTCGCCATGCTCGTGTGTGGTGAATCCTCAATCCGTGAAGTCATCGCCTTCCCCAAAAACAACAAAGGCATGGACATTATGTCTTCCTCACCATCCCCCGTAGATGACTTACAGCTGCGTGACCTCCGCATAAAAAGCACGGTCAAAGACAAGCCTGTGCAAGCTGAATCCTAAATCTACTACTACCGATGGTTATCCACCGTCGGTGCAATCACATCTCCCGAAGCCTGCATGGACAGCGCTTCGGGATTTTTTTGGTAGTGCTTGCGCACTATTTGAGCGAGTGAGCATTTTACCTCGTCGTCCACTGCTGACGGTGACTCATCTCTCAAACATTGACCCAGCTTGCTTACCAACTCATCCTGAGGTGCAATCATTCTACCCTGCCACGAGGCGAGCAGATCTCGATTTACTCGAGCTGGCAATGAGCCCATGATGCCCAGATCATTCTGATCATGCACCAGCAGTCCAGAGGTTGTGCCACGATCCAGCGTCAGCACCTGAAAAAGATAAAGGGTGTGATAGGCAAGCTGCTGAGCACGTGCATCATCACCCACATCAGGATAGGTGGCCAAGGCAGACTGAAGGATCTCAAGGTAACTATCGATTACGCGCTTGCCAAACAACTCGGCAAAATCCCTATCAGCAGTTGCGTCCTCCGTGGCATAGCTCTCCAAATAAAAATGCGTCACCCCGCGGTGGCGCTCCAGCGCGGGAATATAAAAATACCGATCACCCTGTGCCGCGGCTTCCTGATAATTCGCAGGTGCAGCCTGCTGCATGCACCGCTCGAATTTGTCCCGGTATTCACCATGATCCACAGATGGATTCAAATCCGCCATGATGCGCCAATAGCCCTTGGCAGAATCGTCACCTGCCACCTTCATCTCCGTCCAGCTGATATGAATGTGTACTGAGGGAGCGTGGGGATTCTGGGGGTGAATAATCGTGGAAATCGCCGTGGCTGAGCCTAGTTTCTTCTCTGACATGTCATCGTAATGAACCTGCGAAACATTGACCGAGGCGCGGTTAAACATCGCACTCTCAGCTGCTGCATAGCGGTTACCGCCTCCATGCTGGCCGCTGTCCCGCAACCACTCCGCCTTGTCAAAACTCACATCGTGACCACAGACCGATGAAACGCGCTCCAGCCCCTCAACAAAGCGCGCCTGAAGCTCAGAGACAAGCACTAGGGCATCGGCGGCAGATGGAGATTGAGCTCTGATCAGCATAGATTATAGAGTAATCAGTTATTCAAGATCTGCAATGCTTGATATAAATGGAAGAGCACGGCGCCATCATACGATGTGTGGTGTATTGTTACGTCAATAGGACAGCCTTTTCGAAAGGGAAATGGTCGGGGAGACAGGATTGCGTCTGCCCGCAGACGCTGTGCGAATGAGCAGAAATTCTCCTCCGGATTTCTGATGATAGAGAACCCGTGATGCACGGGGCTGCGCTGTGCGCTCGAACTTCGTTCTCATCCTTAGAACTCGCTGAGCGAGTAGGGTGCATTTTCCCGATGGGAAAATGGTCGGGGAGACAGGATTCGAACCTGCGACATCTGCGTCCCAAACGCAGCGCTCTACCAAGCTGAGCTACTCCCCGTCGCCACACTGGCAAATGCAGTGATCTACGGCGGGCAGAAACTCTACGAACTGACCCTCAAGTTCAAGAGCAAAATGAACATTTTAACGACAAATTATCAAATACAGCAAATCCAGCATGAATAATGAGGTAAATTTGTGACAAGGTAAAAATTATATGCTAATAACGAGTATCTTGTCATAGCGTGATGCGATCGTTTAATCTACAGTGATTAATGATGTTACGCTATAATCAGCATATAATCCTCCATCAAATAACAACTATGAAACTCAAATACATCATCGCACTCGCTGCTGCTGCTATTTTCACTTCTTGTGACAAGGCCAATGATGCAGCTACTGACACCACCGACACCAAAGACAACTCTGGCACTACTCCCACCTCTGATATAGCCGCTATTCGTAAGGCTGCCACTGCAGAAGTAGCCGAAGCAGTTGAAAGGGCTGCTGTTGAGAGAGCCGCTGCCGAGAAAGCCGCAGCTGCTAAAGGTGCAAAGAAATAAACGAGCAAAGAAATCGTGCCCGCAGAACAAGCAGCACAAGCAGCACAAGCAATTCTAAACCCGCTCAATAAACCTAGGCTTTAGATACTTTGAGGTCAACCTA
>CBFHKM010000032.1:0-2748 GCA_965656385.1 Oceaniferula sp. | reverse complement strand
AACAAGCAGCACAAGCAGCACAAGCAATTCTAAACCCGCTCAATAAACCTAGGCTTTAGATACTTTGAGGTCAACCTAGCGTGTCATGAGTATTTACAAACGCATCTCACGAAGATGACAGGAACATCTTTTATACGATGGTACTAGCTTGCATTTCTTGCAGTAGTTTACAGATTATCGCCTAAGAATATTGATTCCAGAGGCTTGCAATCCTTTTCCAATTTCATAATCTCATCTCTTCTATATGCAACTTTCTGCCATCATCGAAGCCTTGCTTGTCGCCTCCGAGGACCCCCTACCCAGCTCGGAAATTGCTCGCATCATCCGCGCACGTGTAGCCGAAGCTGAGGATGCTCTTGCCGCAGAAAGTGAGTCAGATGATGATGCCGGTGCAGACCCCGAGTCTAAACCTGAACAGCTACCTGAGGAATTAGCAAGCTTGGCTAACCTCACTGAGGATTCTGTCACTGCAGCAATCATCGAACTCAATCAACAATATGAGGCGTCTGGACGAGCCTTTCTTTGCACGGAGCGCGCCAAAGGCTGGAACATATTCACGCACCCGGATTATGCGGCTTTCGTTCGACAGCTCTTCCCTGACCGCAAACCAAGTCGCCTCAGTGGCCCTGCGATGGAAACCTTAGCGATTGTCGCGTATCGTCAGCCAGTCACCAAAGCTTCTATCGAAGCAGTGCGAGGTGTTTCCTGCGACGGCATGCTACAGAAGTTACTCGATCGTGAGTTAGTCAAGATTGGAGGTCGAGCTGAGCTACCAGGAAGACCGCTTCTATATGAAACCACAGATCTTTTCTTTGAACATTTTGGTGTCAAATCAGTGGATGAGTTACCGAACTCAGCAGAGCTTCGCACTATCAAGTTACCGGAACCTGAATTAGAGAAAGATGCGACGGAGGCAGACTCTTCAACTGAGAACGAGGAATCTAGCTCTGAAGACATCGAACAGCAACTCGCTCTGACATCAGCCGGTATACCTAAGACTGATGATGCACCCGATGAAAGTGCTGACTCAGACACAAAAAACTAGTCGATATTAATCACCACCCTATTCTCTAATAAAGTGCCACTAGACGATATCCGCAAAAAAATTGATCACCTTGATCAACAGCTACTCGACCTTCTCTCAGATCGAGCCGATCTCGTGCACGAGGTTGGTGAGATTAAGAAAAAAGAGGGCTTACAGATATACGCACCAGATCGTGAAGATGCCCTGCTTAGGCGCCTTGCCAAAATGAACAGTGGCAGACTTCCCGAACGCTCAATCATTGCTATCTACAGGGAAATCATGTCGGCAGCTCTGGCCCTAGAAGATAATCTTACTGTGGCCTACCTTGGGCCTGAGGGCACATGGACCCACCAAGCTGCTATCAAGAAATTTGGTCACTCTATCGCCTATTCGCCGCAACCTAATTTCGCCGAGGTGTTCGACCAAGTTGCACGTCGCAAAGCTCATTACGGAGTTGTCCCAATTGAAAACTCAACCGAGGGAGCTGTGTCACACACACTCGATCTCTTCGTCGACTCACATTTACAAATCTGTGCTCAGATTCTACTCCGTATTGATCACTGCCTGCTGTCATCAATAGACAGAGAACAAATAACAACTCTGTATTCCCACCCTCAGGTCTTTGGCCAATGCCGCAATTGGATTCTACGTAATTTTCCTGATGTTGACTTAGTGGAGGTCTCATCAACTACCAAAGCAGCAAAACTTGCTCATGAAAATGCAGCATCCGGTGCTGCCGCTCTGGGCGGTAAGCTCGCTGCTGAGCTCAATGGTCTTGAAGTTATTGAAGAATCTATACAAGACCGCGCGACTAACACGACTCGATTCCTCGTCATTGGAGAAAAGACATGTCCAGCGACAGGCAATGACCGTACATCTATTCTATTCTCTATCCATGATCGTCCTGGTTCTTTAGTGAACGCGTTGAAGGCCTTCGATAAACTCAATGTCAATATGAGCAAGATCGAGTCACGTCCATCTAAGCAACGCGATTGGGAATATATTTTCTATGTCGATCTAGCAGGCCACTGCACAGACAAGCCTGTTGCAGACGCTCTTCTTGAGTTAGAGAAACATTGCTCGCTCGTGAAAATATTTGGCAGCTACCCTGATATTCGGGAGTAAAACACTGCCTCCCTGCTGTCTACTCTTTACCTAAAAACGAGCTACGACAGTGCCGCTAACTCCACTGTTATATAGCTAAAAATAGTGAGGGATTACAGCCCTTGGAGATTAGCTAACTCCTCATCTTTGAGCTCCTGATCTTTGCTGTCCCAATAGTAACGGGCGTATTTTGATGTGAAAATAGTCAAGGTATAACTATCTTCTTTGATAGCCGTCAGCTTACCACCCTTGGTCATCCATGTAGATTCGTCGATTCTCCTCCACTTCGCCCCCCCTTTGTTTACCTTGAGGATATATGCAATTTCCAGATCTGTTAGCTCCGTCTCTTTAGTATACCCCATCTGATGAATCACGCCTCCCCAGAAATTAGCATGGATCTTGTAGATGCTTTTCTCGAATAAGCTATAATTGACTTCATACTCGCCATCGCACTCGAGTTGCGCCTTGCCATAGCGTTCCAGGCACTCGGCTCTATCTTCACCCATTCTTGCAAAAGCAGAGAGTGGAAGTGACGATATCAAGATGAGGGATATTATTTTCATAGGTGGAAGAGTCTGGCATTTTATCTCTACCACTCAAGCAGTTAATCGATAGTTGCC
>CBFHKM010000031.1:15621-17715 GCA_965656385.1 Oceaniferula sp. | reverse complement strand
CAAGCACACTGTGTTTGGCGCTGTGACCGAAGGGCAGGACATTGTCGATGCGATTGGTCAAGGCGATACGATCGAGTCTATCGAAATTCACGACAGCACAGACGCCTTATTCGCGGCTCAGGCTGACCGTATCACAGAGTGGAACGCGAGCTAGCCTTGCTTTTACTGGGCGAGATTTATTCGTCTCTATCATAATGCTCTACCTTTTATCACCAGCGAAAAGCCTCGATTATGAATCTGAGGCGCCATCGATCAGGGCAACTATGCCTCGGTTTCTTGATCACTCAGCTCAGCTTGCGGATCGTCTTAAAACGATCAAGCCAGCAGAGCTGGAGGTGCTGATGGGTATTTCCAGTAAATTGGCGGAGCTTAATGCTGGCAGGTTTGATGACTGGCGTAAGGATTATAGCAAGCCGGAGGCGCGCCAGGCAATTCTGGCATTCACGGGCGATGTCTATCAAGGCCTCTCGGTCGAAGATTGGGACAAGGATGACTTTGCTGAGGCTCAAAAAAGCATCCGTATCCTATCTGGTTTGTATGGAATTCTTCGCCCATTAGACTTGATGCTGCCGTATCGCCTGGAGATGGGGACGAAGTTGCCAAACGAGCGAGGTGCTAACTTATACCAGTTCTGGGGAAGCCTGCTAACGGATAGCCTCAATAAAGAAATCAAAGGAGCTGGCGATGCAGTTATCAACTTAGCCTCTAATGAGTATTTTTCCTCGGTGCAGGCAAAGAATCTTAAATCTCCTGTGATCACTCCTGTGTTTAAGGATTGGAAAAATGGCCAATATAAAATCATCTCTTTTTACGCCAAGAAAGCACGAGGCATGATGGCCTCGTGGGCGATTCAACAACGAATCTCTAGCCCTGCAGGATTGAAGCGCTTCAAGGCTGGCGGCTACGCCTATGACAAGTCACTGAGTGACGATTCGAACTTGGTCTTTACACGCAAGGCCCAATAGCTGAGGCGATCGCCCGATGGTGATTTGTGCTTGGGGCAGCTGGTGTAACCCTTTTTATCGAAATCAGACTACTCCAGTAAGTCTGGGTAGCAGCGTTTCGCCATAGTTTGAGAGAGCTCGGTTATCTCAGGGCTCGACGCTGCTTTGAGAGCTTTTTCGACCATCTCAGAACATTCTTTTTGAGAGAGGCTGCGGATGGCTTTTTTGATGCTAGGCAGTTGGTGAGTTCCGACAGATAATTCGTCTATGCCTAGGCCGACGAGTATGGGGATGATCATTAGGTCCCCAGCCATTTCTCCGCAGATACCCGTCCAGATCTTGTTTTGCTTGGCTGCGCGCACGGTGATATCCATCAGGCGGACAACCGCGGGGTGGGTTGGCTTGTACAGGTGAGCAACGTAGTTGTTCACACGGTCAACGGCTACGGTGTATTGTATGAGGTCGTTGGTTCCAATGGAGAAGAAGTCAACTTCGCGGGCGATTTCATTAGCCATCATCGCAGCAGAGGGGATTTCGATCATGACTCCAACCTCGATGTTTGGATCAAAAGAAATATTCTCTTTGCGCAGCTCGTCCATGGCAGTTTGCAATACTTCTTTAGCAGCGCGGACTTCGCGTAAGCCTGATACCATGGGAAACATGATGCCTAGTTTGCCGTGTGCACTAGCCCTGAGTATGGCCCGCAACTGCTCTTTGAAGAGCGCTTTTCTTGTCAGCGAGACGCGGATACCGCGCCAGCCAAGAAAGGGGTTGGGCTCTGGCTGAGCAAGTGGCTCAGCGCTAATTTTATCACCACCTGCATCGAGGGTGCGGATGATGGTCTGGTCCGGATGCATCGCTTTTGCTACCTCGGTGTAGACTTCAGCTTGTGATAATTCATCGGGCATTTCACCACCTTCAAGTAGGTAAAATTCGGTTCGGAATAAGCCAACACCTTCCGCTCCAGACTCTTTGACCATGGGGAGCTCATTGGTGAACTCAATGTTAGCCGAGAGTGTAATGTGATGTCCGTCCGTGGTCGTTGTCTCAGCTTCGCGAAGCGTTGCGAGTTTTTTGCGGGCAATTTCCCGCTTTTGAGCACGTTGCTCATAGTCTCTAACTGTTTCTTTGGTCGGGTTCAGTATCAGCT
>CBFHKM010000031.1:12346-15523 GCA_965656385.1 Oceaniferula sp. | reverse complement strand
TTGCCTGTGTAGCCATCGAGGATGCTGTTCGAGAGGGTTTTGATATCAATCACAGCTCCCTCCAAGCCGACAATAGCTGGAATTCCCAGAGAGCGGGCAAGAATGACGGTATGTGAGTTGATGCTGCCCTGCTCAGTGGCAAAGCCCATGACATGATTTCGATCAATGGAGGCAGTGTCACTCGGAGAAATATCGAACGCTACCAAGACATGCTGATGATCAGGATGCTCTGAAAAATCATGTTCTTCATCATGCTTAAAGTTGCGTAACACACGCTGACATACGTCATCAATGTCAGCGGCACGTTCTTTGAGGTATGGATCATTGATCCTTCGCATGGCCTCCAGAAATGTCTGCATGACGGCGTAAAAGCCATATTCTGCATTTTGGTGGCGGTCCTCGATCGCTGAGTTGACTTTATTGATTAGAGATTTGTCCTCAAGGACGAGAAGGTGAGCGTCAAAAATCTTACCGTGGTCATCCCCCGAGAGCTTGTCGATGTGGTTACGTAACTCGTCGAGTTCTACTTTGGTTTTGTCGAGAGCCTCACTGAAGCGATCTTGTTCGCTTTGCACATGGCTCGGCTTGATCTCGTATACCTCAGGAGCATGAAATCCACGTGCCACAACATGCACAGGGCCAAAGGCGATTCCCGGTGAGCCGGGAGTTCCTTGAATGACGATTTCTGTATCAGTGCCTTGCATGAGCCCTGATTCTGCACACAAGGAAGCATATGGTCAAAGCACAATCTTGCCCTTGTGCTAAGTCTTTAGAAACGGGCTAAACTGTCAGCGTGTGGGCTTATTCTTCAAAATTACGGGCAATCAGGCCGCCAAGTGCCTCCATTGCGCTATCCTGATCGTCCCCGTTGGTGGTGATTGTCAGCACGGAGCCATGGCCGGCTGCAAGCATCATTAGGCCCATAATTGATTTGCCGTCTGCTTGTTCGTCGTCTTTCTCCACCTGAATATCACACGAAAAGTTACTCGCTGTTTTGACAAATTGAGCGGCAGGGCGGGCATGGATCCCGAGCTTGTTGGTGACGGTGAATTCTCGAGTAGGCATGGTTGTAGATCAGATTGAAAAATTATCTCCTCAGGAGTCTAGAGGGCTGAGCTTCAGGGGGAAAGGGATTTTTTTGGTCAATTTAGTGAGCTGGATCGTCTCAAATACCTAATCCTGAGTTTTCGTTGGCCATTTTGTCCAATAATCTCTGGTTGAACTCATTGGCCATGTCGTAGCCAACACTACGAAGTTGGTGTTCGAGGCAGGTGATGGCGACGAGCCGGGTAGTGTCTCGCCCCGGAGCCACTGGAATTTCGACATTGGTGATGCCTTGGTCAAGAATTCTGTAGCTTTTGCGGCTTACACCAAGACGATCGACATTGTTCATGTCGCTGTAAGGCTTCAGGGTAATCACTAGATCGAGCCGCTTCTGGGTTCTTATGCTACCGAGTCCAAATATGTTGGCCACGTTGATGATGCCAATACCGCGCATTTCTATGAAGCCTCGGGCAAATTCCTTGGCGCTGGCTTCAATTTCATTGCCGACTTTGCGGAGAATGACCATGTCATCGGCAACAAGGGCACCTCCACGCTCAAGAAGACCGATGGCAATCTCACTTTTGCCGGTTCCGCTCTCACCCATAATTAGAACGCCAACCCCTCTAAAATCTACCATGCAACCGTGTCGCGTGGTTGACTGAGCGAATTCGTTTTCTAGCAGTAGCGTAGCTGCATTCACGAATTTCATGGTTACCATAGGAGTGGTAAACACTGCGATGCCCGCTTTATTGGCTACCTGGAGAAGCTCAGGGCTGAGCGTCTTTTTCCTAGACGTAACTATGCATGGTATTGCCCGCTCACATATTGCGCTGAATCGCAAGATGCGTTCGTCTTCGGCACGCTTGTTGAGGTAGGACTGCTCGGAGTTGCCCAGAACTTGAACCCTTTTGTATGCGAAATACGAGAGGAACCCAGCGAGTGCAAGGCCGGGGTGGTTGACTGTAGGCTCAATGATTTTACGATCAAAGCCGACAGCTTCACCTTGTAACTCTAGCTTGAGGGTATCTCCGTGTTTCTCGAAAAAGTCACCGACAGTGAGGTGGGTGATGCGTTTGCGTGCGTATTTTTTTCCCATATCCGTAGCCGATGCTAGCGGAGTTGAGAAGCAATTGCACGCCTTCGTTGTCAGATCGCTATGATTTTTAAAGAGAGGGATTTCTTGAGTCAGAAAGTCATATCGTGTAATCATGAACTCATGCCTACTACGTATACGGTGAAACCCAAGAAGCTCCCAGAGGCCTCTAAAATGGTCGCAGATAAGTTGGGTCTGCCCACTCGAGCTAGACTCTGTAGTCGGATGCTCATTGGTCGACGTGAATGGTTAGCGCTGCCGGATCTTGGTATTGATATGCTGACAGCGAAAGTCGATACTGGAGCTTACACATCTAGTTTGAATGCGATAGATGCTCAAATTTATGACAACGATGGGGAACAGTGGGTCAGCTTCAAGACAGTGAGTCACCATGGCCAAGTGATTGCATGCGAGGCACCTCTGGTCTCGAGAAAAAAAATCAAAAGTTCAACGGGAATAGGTAAAAACAGATTGGTGATTAAGACTGCGGTCACTTTACCCGGGGGATTTCGATGGGAGGTGTTATTCAGTCTTGCAGATCGCTCAGTTATGAAGTGTCCTCTGCTACTCGGCCGTAGAGCCTTGTCCGGGTATTTTGTAGTTGATACCCAATCAACACACCTTTTTGGTAACAGTATCTATTTCTCAGGAAAATCTCACCACCACAGCTTATGAAAATAGCGATCCTCTCACGTAATCCAAAACTTTACTCAACCTCAAGTCTGAGGCAGGCAGCTGAACGTGCTGGTCATGATGTTGATGTGATTGATTATCTGAAATGTCACATGAACATAGCCTCAATGAGGCCCAGTATCTATCTGGGGGACAAGGAGCTCAAAGGCTATGATGCCATTATCCCGAGAGTGGGTGCATCGAGAACATTTTTTGGAACAGCTGTCGTGCGTCAATTTGAAATTATGGGCGTTTATTCGGTGAATGAGTCCGTTGCTATTTCCCGCTCGCGAGACAAGTTGCGCAGCCTGCAATTGTTGGCTCGAAAGGGTATTGGCTTACCTGTTACCACATTTGCTCATGATACC
>CBFHKM010000031.1:7465-12248 GCA_965656385.1 Oceaniferula sp. | reverse complement strand
AAATGCGACTTTGGTCAAGATCACTCCCGAGGAGAGGTCGACTGCAGTTAGGGCGGCAAAGATCATGGGCTTAAGTATGGCAGGCGTTGATTTGCTTCGATCTAACCACGGACCTGTAGTGCTCGAAGTCAACTCGTCACCCGGTCTTGAGGGGATTGAGACTGCGACCCAAAAAGATGTCGCAGGAGAGATTATCAAGTTTATTGAGAAGAGTGTTGGTCGTGTAAGCAGCCGAACACGAGGCAAAGGTTAGCCGTTATAAATGAGTGACATAAAATGTCACAGCCATTCGTTACGTGGCGGGAGCTATTTTTTGAAGGCTCAGAGCGAACAAGAAAAGTAAGCCACACACTGCTGCAGCAACTGGCTCGAATGGCGCTAGGAAGGTTGCGTCCAAGAGGCAGAATCCTGCAAGAGCCTTAGATACAAAAATGGGTTTGGATTTTTTGAGCGCATGAAGCCCCGATAACATCCATAGATAACAAAGCGTCATGGCTATTGAGTAACTCAGGTATGAAAGTGTGATGCTGCTGGGCATCTGGAAGACAACAGCGACTGATGCAAGCGGCACAGCGAGGAGCATAACTGCGAGAATATTTCGTGACTGAAAGACGCCAGGTTTGGACTCAGTCGAAGCAACCCAGCTAAGTAAAATGGTATACGTGCCAACTCCGATTGCAGGTACGATAATTAACGTTCCAAACCACGCTAAATGCGGGGCTAGCCATTGGTCGGGAGTCGGGCTGGCTTCGGAGCCTGATTTGTGGGCGAAACTCATCGCCAAGATCACCAACAGAAAGCGACATGACCCCATCATGATAAATGCGGCGGCTTTGTTCTTCTTGTGATAAAACGCATAGCCCGCAACAACCATGGTGAGTAGGCAACCTAGGATGATTTCATGTGTTTGGATGGATTTAGCCCCGTCCTCAGTCAGGTGGTTTGCGGAGGTAAGTGAAATGGCGAGTGGAGAAATGAGGCTGAGAATAATCAGTGCTACGATAAAAATTAAATATGAGGTCACACGAACGCGGTGTGCGTCGAGGATACCGAGCGGAATCGGGCGGGTGGGTCTGTTTTTCAGATCAAATGAATGATCAAGAGCATCTCCAAGCATGCAGCCAGCAACATAAATTAGGCAGCAAGAAAGCATCAACAAAAGCAGGGGGGCTATCGGCGCTGTATGTGTAAATACTCCGATGTCAGAGTCAGAGAGCACAAGGCTCGATAAGCAAAAGCCTGCAAGTACGTTACTGCATACAGTGGGTAGATTTGCAACGCGTCCAGTGGCCAACAAGGCGAGCATTTTTTCTCCTAAGGTAGGCATGGCACCAAATTACAGAAGTTGTCAGCTCAGGCAAGGTGGAAGGCATGATGGCGGCCTAAAGCTCAGCTTGTGCCTTTTCGATGGCGTCGCTGACCTCCCCCCAGCGGCTGATTGCAGACTCAAGTTTTTCGGCAATGTTTTTGTAAGCTGATGAAGCTTGTTGCATTTTCTCAGCATCGCCAGAGGTCGAGGGATCTGACATGTGGCCAGTCAGGGTGGTTTGGGCAGACTCGTATTCGGCGATTTGACCTTCGAGCTCATCTAACTCATCCTGTAATGGTTTGAGCACCTTATTACGATGTTGACGACGAGCGGCTTCAATTTTTCGTTGTTCTTTACGATTCCCCCCTGCCTGATTGGCCGATGATTGTGAGCCATTATTTGAGTTTGGATTTGAGCTGGTATTTGAGTTGGATTTGGCTGCAGCTTTTGCTGCGTTTTTTTCCTGCTCAAGTTTCTCAATATAGTAAGTTATATTACCGGCGAACATTCTTGGGGGCTGTCCTTGGCGGAACTCAAGTGTTTTATCCACGATTGGGTCGAGGAAAGATCGGTTGTGGGACACAATAAGGTAAGAACCAGGGTAGTCTCTTAACGCGTTTTGCAGTACTTCCTGCGATTGGATGTCGAGATGGTTGGTTGGCTCGTCGAGAATAAGAAAGTTAGCGGGACGAAGCAGCATGCATACCAAAGCCACTCGAGAGCGTTCACCCCCTGAAAGTACTCCGACTTTTTTGAAGACGTCATCACCGCGGAACAAGAAACAGCCAAGTAGATTGCGAGCGAGTGGTGCATTTTCTCTAGAGGCAGATTGCTCGGCACATTCAAGAACGGTGAGGTCAGGGTCTAGCTCATCAGCGTGATTCTGTGAGAAAAAGGAAGCTGCCGCTTTGTGCCCAAATTGGTGGTTGCCGCTGTCTGGGGCCTCTTGCCCAGTAATTAGACGGCAGAAGGTTGACTTGCCTGCTCCGTTTGGTCCTACAATGGCGATACGCTCTCCACGCGTAATCTCGAGGTTGAAGCTGTCGAAGATGTTGATTTTGCCATATGCTTTGCAGGCGTTTTCGAGAGTTGCGATGCTATGTCCTGACGCGGGCGGGGCAGGGAATCGAAAGCTCATTACCGCATCATCTTGCTCAATCTCGATAATCTTTACTTTTTCGAGCTGTTTGATGCGGGACTGAACCTGCTTGGCTTTCGTAGCTTTGGATCGAAATCGATCAATGAAATCTTGGGCTTGCTTGATTTCTCGCTGTTGTGCCTTGTATTGCTTGATGAGAATTTCTTTACGCAAGGCGGATTCTTTTGTGTAGAAGGAGTAATTGCCTGCGTATTCTTCGGCTCTACCGTGGTGGAATGCAATCGTGCGCGTGGTGAGCATGTCGAGCAGGGCAAGGTCATGAGAAATGATCAGAATAGCCCCAGGGTAGTTGACAAGATAGGACTCCATCCACTTTTGAGAATCGATATCGAGGTGGTTTGTGGGTTCATCTAGGAGTAGAACCTGTGGTTGCTGAAGTAGTAACTTGGCCAGAGCTATGCGCATTTGCCAGCCGCCTGAGAATTCGCCACAGTCACGGGTAAAGTCAGTGCGCTTGAAGCCAAGGCCAGTGAGCACTGACTCTATCTTTGGT
Organism: Oceaniferula sp.; assembly: GCA_965656385.1. GTDB lineage: Bacteria > Verrucomicrobiota > Verrucomicrobiia > Verrucomicrobiales > Akkermansiaceae > Oceaniferula. Next base: position 9,287 of record CBFHKM010000031.1, on the reverse strand, counting down.
TTGATCGTGCCTGGGCTAGCGGCCTCTAGCTTGAGCTCAAGGTCTCCAATATCATGGAGCAGATCAGAATAGGGGGCTGAGCGAGGGTCGAGATCGTGGAGTTTGTCTGCGAGCTGATCGATGTTGATCTGGAGGTCTCTTGTCTCAGCAAAAGCGGACTCAACCTCGTCCCATAGCGTAATGCCATTTATGTGAATGCCCTCCTGTGGCAGGTATCCCACATCACAATATTTGGGCTTGGCGATTTTACCGCTGTTTGGAGTCAACATTCCGGCGATACATTTCATCAATGTTGATTTGCCCGCGCCATTGTGCCCAGCAAAAGCGATGCGCTCTTTAGGTAATACAGCAAACGAAAGGTCTGAAAAAATCACCCTTGCACCGAATTCTATGTGTAGATGTTGAATGGCCAGCATCGCGCGCAGTCTTCTGCCAGATTCGAGACGATTAACAATGGTAATTTTTGTATTTGGTAAGCGTAATGGATGTTGTCAATTGGCTTCCGGTGGTCGAGAATATCGCTAATGAGTATTCCTTCTGATGTAACTAGTGCGCTAATTGATTTAGCATTGCGCGAAGATGTGGGTGCAGATCTGCAAACGGGGGATGTAACATCACTCTATTTTGTCCCCGAGGATAGTAAGACAAGTGCATATGTTTGTGCAAAAGAAGACGGTGTTCTAGCTGGGCTTGAAATTGCTCTTGATGTGTTTCGTCGAGTGAACCCATGCCTTGAAATTGTGGCGCTGATGAAAGATGGTGATCTAATCTCAAAGGGTGATCATGTGCTGAATGTGAATGGCTCGGCTCGCTCTATTCTGACTGCAGAGAGGACAGCGCTGAATTTTCTGCAGCGATTGTCTGGAGTTGCTACCCAGACGCGAGCTTATGCTAGTAAGGTGGCGTCATCAAATGCCAAGGTGCTGGATACGCGCAAAACAACACCAGGATGGCGCGCATTAGAAAAAATGGCTGTGGTGGCTGGCGGCGGTAGTAATCACAGAATGGGCCTCTACGACCGTGCGATGGTAAAAGATAACCACCTATTTGCTGAGAACAATTTAGAGGCGCTGCAAAGTGCCATTGATCGTGTTAGGTCAGATAGGGGGGTCGAGGTCGAATTGGAGGCAGATACGCTTGATCAGGTGGAGGACTTTCTCAGCCTCAGGGGTGTTGATTACATCCTATTGGACAATATGACTAATGAGGCGATGCGTGCGGCGGTTCAACTCCGTGACGAGTCTAATCCCCAAGTTGCTTTGGAGGCCAGTGGGGGGATTAATTTGGAAACGATAGGAGAGGTGGCAACTACGGGTGTTGATTTTATATCGGTTGGTGCGTTGACTCATTCAGCCATTGCCTTGGATTTATCGCTTGAATTTGAATAATGAGCTCAAAATCGATGCCCGGTATCGAACGAGAATTTGAATTGCACACCTATCATGGCTAAGAAAAAACATATCGCCTTTTTTTTGATGCGAGTGGTAATCGCTCTTTTTTTGATGCTCATTCTCTTTTTGAATTTATCGAGTAATGCTCTATTAATGGAGGTAACAATGCAACTTTCGTATATGTTCAGTGGCGATGATTCATTGCGAATGATTTTGTGCATCATCTTCAGTTTTGTATTATTGGCGATCGCGATATTGTTATTAATGAAGAAGCCAACTTCCATATCTGTCGGTGCTATGTTAGCGACGAGCTTGTTTGTCATATTGTTGGTTTCTTTTGAGGTGGATATGACGATGCCGTTTAGCACCCATGTCATGATATACGTTGCGATTTGGTCTGCCTTGCTTTTGTCTGTCACGGTGCTATTTCG
>CBFHKM010000031.1:0-7365 GCA_965656385.1 Oceaniferula sp. | reverse complement strand
TTTAGGGGGGCGTTTCCGGTGCTCGGAAAATTCACATGAGCTGTGGACTGATGTCCTGCAGTGTGCAGAATGCAAATGACTTACACTATGAATGCTTCAAGGTATAGAAATCGGATGTTATCAGCTATTACATTGCTGCTGATGATGCTCGAATCCTTGACTGCGGTTGTTGGTGCTGAGGTGGAATATATCGAGTTGCCACCTGCGCAGCTGGAGATGCTATCATCAGATGACTATGAAGAGAGACAATCAGCATACAAGGTAATCCAGAAGTGGTCGAAGCAACATCTTGATTCATCGCCAGAGTTGTTGCATGCGGTGTGGAAAACCAGTGACGACCCTGAGGCTCAGGCAAGGTGCTATAGCTTGATGCTGGAGGCACTCAGGCTACGGCGATTAGGCAAGGGTAAAGGGTTTCTGGGAATTCAAATGTCTGGAGTGATGCTGCCGGCGAAACCCAAAGACCAAGATGGGCGGCAGGCAGTAAGTGTTAATATGGTGCTTCCAGATACTCCTGCTCAAAAAGTGGGGTTGAGGGGAGGTGATATGATTTTGCGGGTTGATGATCTTGATTTGAGCTCAGCTGATGAGGGCCCAAGATCAGTAATGATGGCGGTGGAAAAATTCAGCGCCTACATCAAGTCAAAGCAACCTGAGCAAAGAGTATTTATACATTTTCTGCGAGGCGACAAGGTGTTGACCAAGGAGGTTGTTTTGATGCGGCTCGATCCCGCGAATGACCTCAACTTGGAGCTGACGGAAGCTGAGTTTGAGGCTTACTTTGATGCTTGGCTTAAAAAAATGAAATTGGGCAATAAATCAGATTGATGGAGGGATTAGCTAACGAGATTCAGATAGCTCACTGTAAGTCATGTGGCTGCCAAATGAACATCTCCTCCATGGAGCCTTACACTAACGTGGTATGTCCTGACTGCGGTCAACAGAGCCGTGTGAAATGTGACCTTGGTCATTATAGGTTGATAGGTCGGCACGCCGAGGGGGGTATGAGTAAATTGTTTGTAGCAAACGATACGACTCTCGATCGAGAGGTAGCAATCAAAATTCTTAATGCTGAATATTGTCAGGATGAGAAGAGGATGAAGCAGTTTGAGTATGAGGCTATGATCACAGCTGCTATTAGTGATCCACACGTTGTCAGAGTTTTCACTGTCGGTAAGGCGTTTGAGCGGTTCTACATTGCGATGGAACTGGTGTCGGGAGAGAGTCTCGAGCAGAAAATGGCGAGAGAAGGCGCGATAGGAGAAGATCAAATATTGCCGCTTTGTCAGGAAATTATATCTGGCCTACGGGCGGCTAAAGAAGAAGGACTGATTCATCGTGATATTAAGCCGGGCAATATTTTATTGGATACTAACAACCATATCAAAATTGTTGATTTTGGTTTGGCCTTGGTCACTCAGGGAGGTGTAGCCAAGGCAGATGAAGTATGGGCGACACCGTATTACGTGCCGCCTGAAGCCTTACTGGGTCAGGAGGAGGATTTTAGAAGTGATATGTATGCACTGGGGGCAACGCTTTATCATGCCCTTTCAGGTAAACCATCAATTCCTGAGCATACCAAATCATCGCGCACGGTGTTGGATGGAAAAAAACATATAGAACCTTTGGCGAACATAGCGCCTTGGTTGAAGCCCGAGACATGCCAGCTGGTTGAGCGGGCGATGGCTTTCCAACCAGAGGATCGTTTTGACTCATATCAAGAGATGGAAGACGTTCGTGCTCTGGCGAATCATGTCATCGATGAATTGGGTGTAAGCGCACCCTTGTATAGCAGCGCGCGGAATCGACGACGGACGCGCGATAAAATGATGGTTGCGTCATTAGCGATGGGCGCCTTGATCGCTTTGGTGATGATTTTATGCCTCGTTGTTTTTAAAAAGAAGCCTTCGGATACTGCTGCCAGCGCTACTACTTTGGCAAAAGACGATATCACTATGTTTGCTGATGATAGTAGCTATTCACCTGAGTTGGCGGCGCATATTGGCAAGCTTTTTCATAAGTCACATCAGAATCTTCGCGACGGGCGCTTCCAAAAAGCACACCTTATCTTCAATGATTTGATGAATGATGAGAGGTTACTCGAGCCAGCGGCATCATGGGCAGGGGTTGAGGCAGTCATCTCTCAATGGCTTGCTGGTGATACTCTGAAAGCAGAACTGGCCACGAGTGCATTGCTTGAACATATAGAAAGCAACGAGCTTGATGCGAACAGTGATGTCCGTGCTTTTATTCAAGATTTTGCAGGTGTCGGGCTTATAAGCGATTTTAAGCAGAAAGGTGATCGTATGGTTTTGCTCCAGATGATGGCAGTTGCTCTGAAAAACTGGGAGATTGGGGCTTGGGAAGCTGCCACTCGTATATTTGAAGCTGCCGAGATCAGGGATTTGCCAGAGCAGAGCCCATTGCTTGTTTACCGTGATATCTCGAGGAAATACTTGGCTGATTATGCCCGAATGCAGAAGTTGACTGCACTGCCTATCGGGGCTGATAAAGATCAGGTGGCAAAACATCTTGCGGTTCTTCAAAAAGTAGCGGGTGAGCTTGAGACGAATGGTAGAGCACGGTTTCATATTCAAGTTTGGCAAACCAGAGCTGAGCGACATCTTGCCAAGCTTGACCTGCAACGCGAGAGGGCGAAACTAAATGCGAGTGCAGAACAAGCGAAACGACAAACGTTTGAGAATCGTTTGCCCGAATTTAATAAATTAGTGGCTCAATCTAAATTTGCTGATGCTCGCAAGCTTCTTGAGCAAGCGACGGCAAATCATGAGCAGAGAGAGCATAAGGAAGCGTTGGTCTATCTATCAAAAAAGGCGAATCTGTTTCTACAAGATGTGAGTAAGGAGACGTTCAAAGAGGCCATCACTGTCGAAGTTCGCACACTCAAGGGAGACTCTTACATCAAGGTATTGGGCTCCAGTCGTGACGGGTTGAAGCTTAAAAATGCTGATGGCGAGATTTCCTATCTATGGAATCAAATTGAACCAGATAGTATGCTGGCCATTTATCGGAATTTATTCGAGCTTAACCTAGAGACTCTGGCTGGGCGAGATTCTACGGAGAGTGCCATATGCTATGCTTGGCTGATGGGCTTGGATCAGAGAGCTCGGCCTGCAGTTGAGGCTTTATCCGAGGTTGATAATAATTTTAAGAAGCGTTGGCAGCGAGTTTTACTAGCTATCGGCGAGTAGGCTAAGCTCGCTACTGCGCCTGATGTCTGCGCTCTTATGAGTGGCCGTTTAAAATTGGCCGCAGATTAGATCGATGAAGCGGCGACCTGATTTGCTGAGGCTGGCATGCTTACCGGTGCCGGTGACAAAACCTTTGGTGTGATACTCATGCTTTGATTGGCACTCGCGGATCCAGCTCAGCATCGGAGCGGATACGCTGCGTTTGTGTGAGCTGATGGTGACGGGGAAGCCAGAGGCGCTGAATGATATTTCAATCGAGGGCGTATCACTGCGGTAATCATTCTGAAGCATCCATGGATAACGTTTTAGTAATTCTGGTGTGCCCTTTCTGATTTGGTTACGCGGAATGATAATTCGGTAATGTATGGGTATTGATGATACAAACTCGGGAATGGTGAGAGCTTGATTTTTGCTTTTTGCTAGTATGAAAGAGGCAACGTCCAAGCCTGCTATATTCATGCCGTTGTAGATGCCATGATGATTGCTGTCGGTGAAATACTTGTCATGCCAGAGGGTAAATCTAGAGGAGAAGAGCACTCCTAACTCCAAGTGCAGATGTGCTCGATCGCGGTTGAGCCCATTGCCAGTGTAGCCGAGAGTTCCCAGATTATCTCCAAGCGCTAATTTCTGACCTTTTCTGACAGCGATTGATGATAGGTGTGCGTAGAGGCTGTAGAACGGTCCGCCCTCCCAATTGTGCTCCACAACGACATATTTGCCATAGCTGCTATGATGAGATGTAGCGTTGCAATGAACGACTTTACCAGATCCTATGCTTTTGACCTTGTCGAGCGGTCTGCCCGTGCTGTCTCTTTTGATGGGTTTGATGTCAATGCCTTCGTGAAACTTAGTACAGATAACGCCATCGTTTGTGCGACGTTTGTTACGCACAAAGCCATATTTGCCTCCCGTCCATGGCCTCGAATGTTGGCCTTCAAAAGTGCGATAGACATACATGTAGAACCTTTCCTCATCATTGCTAAAAAGATGTTGGTTAATGGTGGGTAGAGCAACTGTCTCGTCAGTGGACTCAGCGCCAGAGGCATTCAGAGAAAAAAAGACCTGGCTGAGTATGTAAATAACCGCAAAGGTCTGAGACATTACGAGATTTTGGCTGCTTGAGGGGTGACAGAAGGTGAGGGCATGGATAGCAAAGCCGTTTGATGCATTCAGCTCTTCTTTTTAGCTTCTTTTTTATTCTGCTTGAGACGTGCTTTCCATTGCTTGGGATCCTCTCCGATACGGGGGGCAATTTGGTCGTAGAGTTTGATCTCTTGCTGGGTGATGCCAGTCCATATAACTAAAATGCCATCACTGATAGGTTTATCAATTCTTACTACTCCCAACGGTTGTCCATTCACGAGGGAGAGCAGCAGTTTGCCTTGGTGCATGGTAGTCACCTCAGTAAGGCGTCTAGTTCCTTGGGCATTGAGCTTGAATACCATGCCATAGGTGCGGTTGTCATCTGCGGGAAAAGGACTGCATGCTTGGATATTCTTTGAGTTGACCTCAGGTGCTTTTCTAAAATAGCGGGCGCCTGCTAGGGTGTTGAACTCACGTGCAAATTTGGGCGCCTCTGCTGCTGCCCCCTCCAAATGAAATGAAATAGAGGCCGGTGGTGTTTTCTTGCCTGCAGCGTTGGCTGGCGTGCTGAGAATAAAAAAAGCGGATAAGAGCAGTGCGGATGACCAAATCTTCATAGATTTAGATTGGGGCGTAAGCGGTGACACTGGAAGGAAAAAATGGATGCATATACAGCCCAATGCAATTGTCGGTGCATCTCTGTTGAGTTCAGAGAAAATAGGTTTGGGTGAGCGGCCATAAAAAACCCCGATGGATGAACCATCGGGGTTTTTTCAATCTTATCGAAAGGGGGTCGTTCGGTATGATTGAAAGCTTATGCTCTGCGGCGTTTGAGCAAGAGAATGCCCAGCCCAAGTGCCCCGAGTGCGGTGCTGCTTGGCTCGGGAACGACGTCCCATGCAATATATGTTAATCCTGCACCTGCGCCGCTGGAACCTGAGAGGGACAACTCATAAACATTATCACTAATTGCTGAACTGACGATGCGGTCCGCGCTGTTTTCTGAATCATCTCCTGCTTGCCCAAATACAAATCCGTTGTTGTCTGTGCCTGGCTTGAGTGGTGCGTCGTCGTCGAAAGTAACTGTGACTACGTTGTTGCCGTAAAATTCTAAAGTCTGCTCCGGCGCGACTCCTGCACCCGGTGCGAAATTGGTGTCAACAGAAACACTCTCCGAGGCTACTGAGAAAGTCACCGTGCCATAACCAGTGACGTCGACTGTGAGAGGACTGCCCGAAGTGATAGTAGGCTGTCCGACGATGTTGGTACCTGATGGTAAAACTGATCCAGAATCGAAATCGATGACGAATGCATGGGATGTTGCCATTGCGACCAGGGAGAGGAAGCTGGCGAGAGTAGTTTTGAGTTTCATTTGGGTATTATTTGGTTTGGTTTCGATGGGCAGGCGATGCTTGGGACGGGTGGAGCTAGCATCACTTTGTTGTAAGTGCATTCAATTGCGAAAAACCTCTGGAGGCAAGTAAATGAAGTTGTAAGCCATACATGCCAACTTACTCTTCTATAAATTGAATACTAAGGTTACTTAAATAAGTAGGCTTAAACTTTTATTTTATATTGGTCACTGAGTGGCTCGATAGGCTGAAATGAATTCTCCTCGTGTGTATTTCAGGCTTAAAAAAGTGTTAGTATCTGCAAGTAATTATTTAAGATCACTTATCCAATTGGTATTTTCCACGATTCATAGGCATGTTCGATTTGAATGAAACGTCGATGGGGGGAGCTTATTGGGATGTGTCGTAATATGCCAGTTGCAGCTCTGGCATGTTGAGCCATAATCTTCTCTATGCAGTCAGAGGGTCAATGCTCAGAAAAAACAAGTAAAGAGAATGCAGATGATGCCGTGGTTGTCACTACTGCCAAAAAGCAGAATCATCTTGCCGGTGAAAAATCGCCATACTTGATTCAGCATGCGAGAAATCCAGTCGAATGGTATCCTTGGGGTGAGGCTGCCTTTGCTAAGGCGCGTCGGGAGAATAAGCCTATCTTGCTGAGCATTGGTTACTCGACCTGCCACTGGTGTCATGTGATGGAGCGTGAGAGCTTTGAAGACGAAGAGGTAGCGCAGTATTTGAATGAGCACTTCATCTCGATCAAGGTAGACCGTGAGGAGCGCCCAGATGTAGACAAGATATACATGACAGCCTACCAAGCGATGTATCAAGGCGGTGGTGGCTGGCCATTGAACATGTTTCTCACTCCCGAGCTGAAACCCTTTTCTGGTGGCACTTACTTCCCTCCACATGATCAGCAGGGGCGAGCAGGATTCACGACGGTGTTAAAAACAATTCACGCTGCGTGGAGAGAGCAGGGGAATGAGGTGCTGAGCAGTGCTGAGCAAATACATCAAAAGATGCAGCGCGTATTTGAGCAGGTAAAAGTCGTTGAGGGCCGGTTGCAGTTGGATGATTTGAATCTTGCGGCCAGTAAGCTTGCCGCTGAGGCTGATCACCAGTTCGGCGGATGGGGCGGTGCGCCCAAGTTTCCTCAGGTTTCACACCTGCGTTTTTTGCTAAGACATTGGCACCGCACGGGTGACTTACCGTCTCGCGATCATGTGTTGCTTACCTGTAACAAAATGATGGAGGCGGGAATCCATGACCAGCTGGCTGGGGGCTTTCATCGTTATGCCGTGGATGAGCGCTGGCTGGTGCCCCACTTTGAGAAGATGCTCTACGATCAGGCTCAGTTGCTCGAGCTTTATCTGGATGTCTGGCTGGTCACCAAGGATCCTCGTTATCGGCAGGTGGCTACTGGTATTGCGGACTATGTTACTGGAGAGATGCAGCACGATGGAGGTGGGTTTTACAGTGCCCAAGACGCACAGAGTGAAGGTAAGGAAGGTAAGTGCTTTTGCTGGACTCTTGGGCAGATGACGAAGCTTCTTGATAGGCGCGAGTTGGCAGTAGCCACGGAGTGGTTTGGTGTCTCTGAGGAGGGCAATTTTATAGATCATAGTGACCCTGAGCCACTCATGAATCTGAACGTCATTCATCTTGCTAAGCCTGATTGGGACTTAAGCTCTGAGCAATCCGAAACGTTGCAATCGGCT
>CBFHKM010000030.1:16201-18140 GCA_965656385.1 Oceaniferula sp. | reverse complement strand
CTTAAACTGGGCTACCAAAATGGAGCCCCAACCACGCCCAGAACTAATTTGCAAATGATTCGGCCCATACAAGACCAGGCGCTGCCGGGCCTCTTGCTCACTGAGACCTTGGTCAAGCGATGCGCTCAATCGCTCAACTATCTCTTGGTTAGAGCGACTCCATGGACGATCAACAATCATGTTGATCTTATATTACAGATTCAGGCGCTTGTAACAATGCACACTCTGTGAAAAACAACTCGGATATTGCGATACCGATCACAAACTCAGCTCTTCACCCTCGGATTTAGCAATACAAACAGCAGCACATGAATCACCAAAGATATTCACCGCCGTGCGGCTCATATCGAGCAATCGGTCTACTGAAAGGAGTGCCACAACAGCCATTTCCGCATTTGGAATACCCGAGCTGTTCAAAATGAGCAAAATCGCCACGAGACTGGCCGATGGTATGCCCGCTACTCCAATACTTGTCAGTAGCGCGGTCACTACCACAGTAAATTGGGCAGCCACACCCATCTCAATGCCCATGACTTGTGCAACAAAAAGCACGGCAACACATTCGTAAAGAGCTGTTCCATCCATATTCACAGTCGCACCCAATGGCAGCGTAAAGCTTGATACTCGTTTCGAGACTCCAGCATTTTTCTGCACACACAGCATTGTCTCAGGAAGAGTCGCGGCAGAAGATGCTGTCGAGAAAGCCGTAAGCATCGCCATGCGCATAGCACGGAAATGAGCCCAGGGACTGACGCGTGCAACATAGCGCAATACCAGAGGCATAATCACCAATAAATGGATCAAAAGTGCCAGTAATACTGTTATAAAATACTTACCTAGACTCAAAAAGATCTCTGCGCCACTGTGATAAACTACAGGTAGCAATAACCCGAAAACCCCCAAAGGAGCAAAAACCATGATCCATTGTGTTAAGCGAATCATAACATCATTGATTGCCTGAATACTTCCGAGCAGCGGATACATGTTTTCAGGAGGAAGACGAGCCATCACAATGGCGAACAAGATAGAGAAAAAGATCATCCCTAGTAACTGACCATTTTCCGTAGCCGCCTTGAATACATTAGGAGGAATCATCTTTTTGAACAACCCAGCGTAATCCGCCGGCTTTCGCTCACCCGCTTGTGCTACTTTTTCTTTTGCCACATTACTAGCACCCTCAGCTTTTTGTTCGAGTGCCATACGGATCTTGGCATTGGCCTTACCATTTTCTAAGCCTGGCTGGATAGTATTTACCAACACAAGCCCAACAACCACCGCCGCCAGACTTGTCCCCATATAGAAACCAAGAGTTTTCATCCCAAGCCTGCCAAAGCCCTTCATTTCACCTAATGATGCGATGCCTGCTATGATCGAACTTGCCACTAATGGGACAATTATCATTTTCAACGCCTGAATGAAGAGCGTGCCGGCAAAATCACCGGTTGCGATAGCCCCCTCTATGAAATGATATGCTGTGCTATCTGTCGTTACGATCCCACTTAAATTACGAAATACAACAGCTGTGCCAGTAGCCAGAACTAGCGCAATGAGAATCTGCCAATGCGGTGCGATTTTCTTCATGCGCTGATGCTACTTGGTATGTAAAAAAAAGAAACTCGGAATCGTCCCTTAATTTCTCTGACCAAGTATTATCAGCTAGGGACGCTCCACGCTTGCCCTCAGCGAGATGCCACGTTACACAGCGCATGTGAACTTACCCCACAACATGACCAACGTGCGCACTCGTTTTGCCCCCTCTCCGACTGGCTACCTCCACGTTGGAGGCGCGCGCACAGCATTATTTAATTGGCTATTGGCCCGCAAGCTGGGTGGATCTTTCGTCCTTAGAATCGAGGATACCGATGAAGAAAGAAACACAGCCGAAGCTCGCGAGGCTATTTTTACAGGTATGAGTTGGCTCGGCCTTGATTGGGATGAG
>CBFHKM010000030.1:12591-16102 GCA_965656385.1 Oceaniferula sp. | reverse complement strand
GGACCTCAAGCTGACGGCTCTACCACAGGTGATTATGGTCCGTATAACCAGAGTCAGCGCAATCAACTCTATGACAAGTGGTTTGAAAAACTCCGTGCAGACAATCGTGTCTACGAAGATGACGGTGCTTGGAGATTTAAATTTGCTCGCAAACCTGTAACAATGAACGACATCATCTGTGGAGAAGTCACCATTGACTATCGCGATGAGTCCAACACCCCTGACATGGTCATCAAGCGCTCCGATGGATCCTATGTCTTTCACTTCGTCAATGTTGTTGATGATCTAGAAATGAAAATTAGTCATGTGCTCCGAGGTGAAGATCACTTGATGAACACGCCTAAGCATCTTCAATTATTTGAAGCCTTTGGTGAAGAACCGCCTCTTTATGGACACATCCCGCTGATTCTTAATATGGACGGATCAAAGATGAGCAAACGCGATACAGGTGCTGCCATTGCTGGCTACGCTGATGACGGCTACATTCCAACTGCTGTTTTCAACTTCCTCTCACTTCTTGGCTGGTCCCCTAAAGACGAATCGGAAATCATGCCAATGAGCGAAATCATCGAGCGTTTCAGCCTTGAGGGAATCAACCGATCACCCGCCAAGTTTGATTCCGAAAAATGTGCCTGGATCAATCAACAGCATCTCGCTCAACTCGACCCCGATCAATTTGCCAACGCTGCTAAACCCTTTGTTCAAAAAGCTGGTTATGACCTACCCGATAACTTCAAAGCCATCGCTGCATCCGTTCAAGAGAAAACTCGACTACTTACAGACGTAGCCAAATCTATTTCTTTTTTACTAAAGCCTGATTTTAATTACGACACCACGGCATTAGAAAAAGTTCGTAACAATGAGGCCGCAAAAAATTTACTCAGTGAACTTGCGCGAGCCTTCGATCAGGTCAATGATTGGAGCATGGCTAAAAATGTCATTTCTGAAACTGCAAAAGCCAACGGCGCCAAACCGGGACAACTAATGTTTCCTACTCGAGTCGCGCTGAGCGGCCAATCGGGCGGGCCTGACCTCGGAGCCATCCTCGACATCCTCGGCAAAGACGAAAGCATTCGCCGCGTTCAACTTACTGTTGATCAACTCTAAGCATTTATCACTATGAAAGACGTCTACCAAATCAGCGACCTATCAAGCAGGGAAAAACTTGATGCTGGCACTGACAAACCAGCCCGCCTCGCTGTTATTGGCCATCCAGTTAGTCATTCATTATCTCCAGCTATGCACCAGGCTGCACTGGATGCTCATGGAAAGAATATGCGATATATTCGCCTTGAGGTGGAGCCAGGGCAAATTGCCACTGCCGTCAAGCTCATGCAAAATCTCGATTTCATAGGCTGCAATGTCACGGTACCTCACAAATTTGAGGTCATGGATTGCTGTGACGAACTGAGTGAAGACGCTCGGGCCATGGGCGCCGTGAATACACTTATTTTTGGCGAGCAAACCCTCGGACACAACACTGATGCCCTAGGCCTAGTTCGAGCCATCCGAGAAGACTTCAGCATCGACCTAGCTGACTTGAAAGTAATGATTGTGGGTGTTGGAGGAGGCGCTGGTCGTGCTGTTGCCACCCAATGCGCAAGGATCGGCTGTGGCCAAATGTGGCTCGTTAATAGGACTTTAGAGAAAGCTGAGAATCTTATGGGCGAGCTACAAAAACTCGGCAACGAGCTTCATCATCTCGAAGGCCCAGGAGAACGATTCACCGCTATAGCACCTGACGACCCTGCCATTATAGAAGCGGCTGGAAATGCTGAGCTCATCATCAATGCCACCTCGCTGGGACTACGATCGATCGACCGCAAACCTTTGCCGTCAGAATGCATCCAACCACACCATTTGGTTTATGATATGATCTACAACCCAGCGCAGACCATGCTACTTGGTCATGCAAAGTCTGTAGGTGCGCGCACAGCCAATGGCCTATCTATGCTACTGCACCAAGGTGCGCTGGCTTACGAGTGTTGGTTTCCCGGCGTTAATCCACTAGAAGACATGAGAAAAGGTCTGCTCAGCTCGCTCTGATTTACTGGCGAACCATCGCCTGCAAATATAGCATGACCACATCAATGATTTACCTGCAAGCGAAGCAACCACATACCGAGCTCTCGCTTGGTATTCATTCAGAGTTTCATAATTATTCTCAGCCCATGAATACATTGAGCGTTGAGCTCAGCCATGCAAACAAACACAGCGCTGTTTTCAATTGTTAGCTTTTGGCCTAACCCTCGATGGAGAAAAACCAGACGGAAACCGCTTTCTTGATTTTATAGAAGAAAGCTCTCGTTTACTGAGTTGTCCATTACCGTCAACGTCTATTCGTTGAAAAGATTCCTGCCGACGTATCTCGGGCCATTTAGAGATCATTGGCATTGACGAATACTCATCGTAGTCGATGGACCCGCTGGAATCCTTATCATGTGATATAAAATCGACTGCTCTTTGCTTGCACCCTAGGAACTGCATAGCCAATTCAATTTTCTCAACAACTCGATTATTATTCTTATCTAGTCGCTGAAATTCCCTTACAAGCTCAACTTTACCGACTTTTGATTTAAGACTTAAGCTGAGAAATTCATTCATATCAAGCTCCCCATTCTTGTTCTGATCAAGGCGAGAAAAGTTCTTCCTCGCTAGCTTCAGCCATTTAGCAGCTGAGGGGTGAACTTCCTGCATTTGCAGAAAACCATCCCTATTCAGGTCAAGATATGAAAATAATTTGCGTCTTTTATTCGCCTCCATGTGTTGAAGCCTCCTTAAATTCTCAAACTCCCCAAAACTTAATTTATTATCATGGTCAGCATCCGCTCGCGCAAAGGGTTTAATATCAACTCGAGTAGCTAACCCGTTACTTTCAGTATTTTTTGAGATTTTCCCGTGATTTCTCACCACATCCACCTGTTGAAATGCATCGTTGATGCTCTCAGCCGTTACCTCACCGAATAGAAACAGCAAAACAAACATACTGATACTGTAATGCAGATTAGTTTTGGTGATATAATATTTCCACATACAATTCATGCTATTGTCGTCAGGTGAGAATTAAACACCAATAATACGCTATAGTTGCTCATCTCATGTATTTTTTTATTTTGTTTATTTGCATAATCAATAACAATTCATGAAGCAATGCACATCAGTGATATCATCAAACCAGACGAGCCTACTTTCTCGTTTGAATTTTTCCCTCCAAAAAGCTCTGAGGCCTCCCAATCTCTTTATGAAACCATTAGGGATTTATCAGAGTATGACCCCTCATTTGTGAGTGTCACATATGGTGCAGGTGGCACAACCAGAGATCTCACACATGATCTAGTGCTCAAAATAAAGGAGACTACTCAAACCCCACCTATTCCACACCTCACTTGCGTTTCACATAGTGAAGAGGAAATCACTGCTACCCTTGATCGTTATGCTGCCGCAAACATTGGTAATATTCTAGCCTTGCGAGGTGATCCGCCAGCCAACAACAGCCATTACGATCGCTCGA
>CBFHKM010000030.1:8622-12492 GCA_965656385.1 Oceaniferula sp. | reverse complement strand
AAGATGCCTTCCAACAAGCTGTTGATCTTGTCCGTCATATCAAATCATTCAATGATTCAAAGAAGCATCCACACGCAAAAGGCTTCGGCATTGGAGTAGCTGCTTTCCCAGAAGGCCATCCCGACACACCGAATCGCTTATTGGAAATGGATTATTTGAAGGCTAAAGTTGATGAAGGTGCAGATTATATTTGTACCCAGCTCTTTTTCGATAACCACGACTTTTTTGATTTCCGTGATCGATGTCAACTGGCGGGCATAAATATCCCCATTGTTGCCGGCATCATGCCGATTACATCAGCTAAAGGCATCCACCGCATGGCTGAGCTTGCTGCTGGGGCACATTTTCCAGCACGACTTTTGAAAGCGCTTAACCGCGCGGGTAACGATAAAGAGTCCGTGCAGCGCGTTGGCATTCAACATGCTGCGGAACAATGCGCAGGTTTATTGGACCAAGGTGTGGATGGGATTCATTTTTACACACTCAATCAAAGCAGAGCCACTCGAGAGGTCTATTCACTGCTGGGTATGCGCTAGACATCGGCTAGTCATCGAGTATCGCGCAGCCGAAGCAGGTCTGGGGTCTGATCTATTCACTACTCAGACATTTAGCACCCGGCACACACCCGGCACACACCCGGCACACACTCGGCACACACTCGGCACAAATACCAAGGCAAGAAAAAGCCTCCATGAGCTGAGCGGCTCAGGAGGCTTATCAAAGTATGTTAGGAAGCTGCTAGCATCCGCAGCCACCGCCACAACAGCCACCACCATCACCCTGCTCCATGTCTTCCGGAGTGGGAGTGCGTCCAAGCTCAAGCGTCATGCCAATGTACTTAGTGATTGTCTTTTGCAGCGTTTGCAGACTTTGCTGTGCATCCATAAAGTCGCTCGCGACCTCGTTAGCAAAAAGTGACTCGCGAGCCCCTTCAAACTCTTGAATCTCTGTATCAGAAAGCTCCACACCTGCCTGTTGCTTGTTGTGCAGCTCCTCACCTCGCTCGTGAAGTGACTGGTATTTGAGTTTAGCATCATCGTCAGCAAGAAAGCGTTCTACTTGGCCCTGAAGGGTAACAAACTCGATATCCTCTGCAATCGCATCGCACAGCTCCTTGGTTTTGGACATCACATTAGATTCTTTGGCAATCATTGTCATGCACATCACTTAGCCCCTGAAAACTGTGAATGCAACCATTGAAGCTGGCATTTTCCAAAAAAATGACTCAGCACAATTGTTAAATTACGTTCTGACAGTTAATCTTCGGATTTCTGTATCTGCTCTGTGGCCGCCACAAGATAAGCCATCACAGCTGCCTCGTCTTGCTTCTCAAGCCCAGCATTCCACGCCATGCCTGGAACAATCGTATGCCATTCTTCCACCCGCATATCCTTGGGTAATTTGAATACATGGCATTGAGAACAATGAACTTGAGATAATGCATAGCCTTTGCCCAATTGATCCAACGATTTTCCAGCACCCGCTGCCATTTCAGGACCTGGAACTGGCATCTCAGCATACTCCTGCTTTGGGGTGCAGGCTTGGAAGGCAAATCCGATATATGAAACAATAGCTGCAAATAACGCGAACTGTTCAAATTTAGAAACTTTTAACATGCATTGTATCCTAGCACAGACAAATTCCAAACCAATCACGATCTTACTACTTGTCTGCAGATTACTATGAGCACAATATCAATATATGAATAAATCTAGAGTTGCGATGCTCATCTCGCTGGTTGCTATTATAATTGTTCTGGTTTGGTGGTTTAGCCCAAGCCAAATCATTAAGCGGCAAACTCAGAAGATAATTCAATGTCTCGACATACCAGAAACGGCAACAAAAACCTACCGAGCACTCAAAACAAACAGCTTTTCCAACCTCTTAGCGAGGTCTGTTAGTTGCCGAGTAGACATCGCCGAATACCAATCTGAATTTTCACGAGACCAGCTTATTGAAAGCCATCAAATGTATGCTTACAATGTAGCCTCTGCAGTAGCTGAAGCCAGCAACATCGAAGTGCATATCATTGATGATAAAAATGCCCGGACGAATGCGGACATTTATTTTGCCATCACATCTAAAAAAATAGCGGCGATTAAAGAAAAAATAGAGATAAACTTAGACTGGGAAAAAACTGACACTGGAAAGTGGCGACTCACCAATGTTGAAATGGTTGATATTTCGAATCAGAATCAGCAGTAGTTACCACCACTAAGGTAACAACTGCTATTACCAATCTGAGTTAAACCCGCGGGTATCAATGTGGACGAAGCCACCATAAGTGCCAATACCTCCTTCAAACTTACGCTTACGGTCACGCAAGAAACGAGCCACACTGGCCACTTGCCTTGAGCCAGCTCCATGAAATACCACATCAACTGCTTGATTATATTGATGAAAGGAACGGGGATGTCCCCTCACAGCAGCATTATAACGAGGACTCCTGTAGGCTGAGTAAATTGCTTTTACTGGCAATGATAACTCCGTTGACATCCTATCTATCACCTTCAATGTCGGACCCATTTTTTTCCACAAGTTCTTTGGAGGCAAGCTATTCACGATGCTGCCTCGTGTTTTGAAATGCGGAGCTAGGATCATGCGTGGTGTTACGTTGCGAAGACGTAAACCCTTCACGTAGTTGGCATAGCGATTTACATTATCCCCCTTCAACCTCACCCACGACTCAGGAATGCCCGCAACTGGTTTACTTGAATAAAAACCAAACCAACCTGCTGAAGCACTCTGCTTACTCAGCAATAAGCCGCTTGCTGCTGCCCCCGAAAGCCCAAGAAATTTCCTGCGCTGCATAGTTGGCAAAGCCCTTGGGCCACCAACCGGCTGACCATTAGCATCAAGTATGCAGTCAGCATTTTTTTCAATATTAGAGTTCATTGTAAACATGTAAGGTAAATAGCTACCCTTTTATGGTATGATACAATACGATTAGATACAACATATATTTAACTTATATTAAATATAATAGTGTGCGGAATTTCATAATTACCATCGTGCGCTACAGTATGAGAAATACGATTCATAGCGATCGTCATTCTTCTTTTTTTGTGCGCTGCCGAACAGCTTCATAAAGGCATACACCAGTTGCAACGCTGACATTCAGGCACTCTACCTTACCTGCCATAGGGATCTTGATCAGAAAATCGCAGTTATCCTCCGTCAAGCGCCGCATGCCGCTGCCCTCAGCACCCATAACAATCGCCATGGGCCCCGTTAAACTCGTTTCGTATAAGGTGCCCTGCCCCAAGTCACTTGTTCCGACCATCCAAACTCCGAGCTCTTTGAGCTTGTTCATGCTTCTGGATAAATTAGTGACGCGAAAAAAAGGTATTTGATCAGCTGCACCGACTGACACTCGCCGCACGGTGTCAGTCACACCAACTGATTTGTCTTTAGGCGTCACTACAGCAGTAACTCCTGCTCCATCTGCCGTCCTGAGAATAGCTCCCAAATTATGAGGATCTTGTACGCAGTCCAATATAAGTAAAAGAGGTTCCGTATGTTGGGATATCAATTCGTATAGATCCTCCTCAGAGTGTGCATGAGACCTTGATCTATCCCTTGATCTGTCTGCCCCGCCTTTGACATGCTTATTTTCACGAGCCCCACCCTCTCTATTTTTTTTTCTCATCTTAGTTATAACTCTTGCTCAATTTCTTTGAGCTCCAGAAAAAGGTTGTTCCACTGCTCAAGATTCGGCTGAAGCTCTAGTTTTGCATCCACAATATGCCTACGAACACCCTCTAATAGACGTGTATATTCAATGTACAAGTCACGAACACCATCGCGATAATCGGAGCCAAGGGCTCCTGTAAATCGGCCTTGAGAACCCAACAAGTGATCAACAAAAGA